>NZ_JBSFYC010000134.1:0-9865 GCF_053595675.1 Streptomyces sp. NPDC002446
CGGAGGGGTTGGGGTTTCGGACGTAAAGCGAAGCAGTCCGAAACCCCTACCCCGGAGGACCGTCACCGGCAGCCGAACAGCCCCGCGCAGCGGCAACGCCCGCCGCAGGCGAAACAAGCGCAACCCCCACGGCGGGAAAGCCGAAAACGTGCGGGAGGCGAAACCTACGCGTCGAGGCCGATCGCAAACGCCGCTTCGAGATCGTGCTGGCTGTACGTCCGGAACGCGATGTGGGTCTCCGTCGAGGCGACGCCGGGGACCTTGCTGATGCGGCCGGGGATGACGTCCGCCAGGTCGTCGTGGGCGGCGACGCGGACCATGGCGATGAGGTCGTGCGCGCCGGTGACCGAGTAGACCTCGCTGACGCCGTCCAGCGCGGCGATCTTCTCGGCGATCTCCGGGATCTGGTCCACGCTGGTCTTGATGAGCACGATCGACGTGATCACGGCTGGCTCTCTCCCTCGGTCGCCGGGTCATTCGCCCTGGTGACCCCCACACTATCCCTCCGGTAGCGGGCCCAGGCGTACAGGAAGCCGAGCGCGAAGCCGACCACGTGGGCGAGGTAGGCGACGCCGGGCCCGTTGGGGTCGTGGCGGGCGGCCTGCCACTGGAGGAAGAACCAGAAGAGCAGCACGATCCAGGCGGGGAAGCGCAGCGGGAGGAAGAGGAGGAAGGGGAAGACGCTGGTGACGCGGGCCCGGGGGAAGAGGTAGAGGAAGGCGCCCAGGACGCCGGCGATCGAGCCGGAGGCGCCCACCAGGGTCTGGCCCGAGGAGGCGTGCGCGGCCGCGTAGCCGAGCAGCGCCAGGTAGCCGATGATGAGGTAGAAGGCGGCGAACGGCAGCCGGCCCATCCGCGCCTCGGCCATCCCGCCGAAGACGTACAGAAACAGCATGTTGCCGAGCAGATGCAGCCAGCTGCCGTGCACGAACAGCGCGGTGAGCGGGGTGATCAGCACCCGCAGGGAACCGCTCCACAGCTCCAGCGGGATCACGCCCCACCGCTCGAAGTACGCGGCCTGGGCCTTCAGCAGGGCGTCGCCGGTGCCGTACACCGGGTTCAGGCCGGAGGCGGGGCCGAGTACGAAGACCGCACAGCACAGGCCGATCAGCACATTCGTCAGCCGCGAGCACACCGCGGTCAGGGACCGGGTGGGGTGCGGCGGGCGGGGGAGGAGGGCGAACTGGCGGGGAGAACGGGAGCGCGCGGAGCGCCCGGTACGGGGTGAACGGGGAGGGGGAGCCGGCGCCGTCATGAAGTGATCATGGCGTAATGCGGGCAATCGGGACAGAGTGCCTCGCCGCATCCCGGCTCCTGGGCAGGGCCCGCACCCGCCCCCCAACAGGCCGTAGGGTTGCAGGCAGTACCTTGCCTACTTCCGCAGTCCGACGGCGCACCGCGTGAACGGCGCAGCAGCACGAGATCGACGAGTACGAAAGAGGACGACACGATGGCTGTTCCCCTGCCGACGGCCGAGACCCGGTGGCGCTGCACGCTGTGCGGCAACCTCACCCGTTTCGATGTGACCCGTCAGGCCAAGGTCGTGGAGTACGTGCACCTGGACCTGGCCGGGGAGCCGAAGGTGGAGGAGCGCGAGGTCCTCAGTGAGAGCATCGAGTCCGTGCGCTGCCGCTGGTGCAATGCGGTCGACCAGATCGAATTGGTGGACCGTCCGGGCGCGAGCGCCTGAGATCGGAGCGAGACAGCCGTGGTGGACCGTCCAGAAGGGGAGCCGGGGGCCGAGCGTCACGACGCACCTGCGGGTGCGGCGGACGAGGTGCTCGACCGTCCGCTGCCCGAGGGCGTACGGCGCCGGGTCGTGGCGCTCACCGCGGAGTCCTTCGGTGCGCTGACGGTCGCCGAACTCCCCGCCCCGCTGCGGCAGTACGCCCGGTTCACCCCGACCCGGCGGGCCAAGTTCGCCGGTAACGCGATGGCCGCGACGCTGGAGAGCGACGCGGTCTTCCGGCAGCGCATCGCCGGCAAGCTGCGGGAGGCCCAGCCGGAGCTCGCCGAGGCGCTGGAGCACGGCACCCCGCCCGCCGCCGCCGATCCGCTCGATGTCGCCGCGGCCGCCTATGTGCTGCGGCCGGAGGGCTGGGTCAAGCTCGTCGCGGCGGCCGGCGAGGAGGCGCAGCGGGCGCGCGCCGAGCGGGCCGGCGAGGAGGCCGAACGGGAGCTGGCGAGGCTGCGCGAGGAGCTGGCGCAGGCGCGGGACGAGGCGCGGGCGGACACCGAGCAGATCCGGGCGGACCTGGAAGCCGCCCGCAAGGAGAACGAGACGCTGCGGCGCAAGCTGCGCAGCGCGCTGAGCGACGTCAAGCGCGGTGAGGCGGCGGTGCGCAAGGCCGAGGCGGCGCTGGCCGAGGCGCGGGACCGGGCGGCCGCCGAGAAGAGCACCGCGGACAGCGAGGTGCGCCGGCTCAAGGCCCGGATCGGCGAGGCGGAGACGGCGCTGGAGACCAGCCGGCGGGCCGTCCGCGAGGGCCGCAGCGTCGAGGACATGCGGCTGCGGCTGCTGCTGGACACGGTGCTCGACGCCGCCCAGGGCCTGCGCCGTGAACTGGCGCTGCCGCCCGCCAACGTCCATCCGGCCGACACCGTCGAGGCGGTCGCGCCGGGCCGGATGACCCCCAAGGACATCGCGACCCGCGCGCTGTCGGAGACGGACCCGGCGCTGCTCGACCAGCTACTGGCGCTGCCGCAGGCGCATTTGGTGGTGGATGGCTACAACGTCACCAAAACCGGCTATCCGACCATGCCGCTCGACAAGCAGCGGCTGCGCCTGCTGGGCGGCCTCGCGGTGCTGGCGGCGCAGACCGGGGCCGAGATGACCTGTGTCTTCGACGGCGCGGAGCTGGCGGCACCGGTGCTGCTGGCGCCCCCGCGCGGGGTCCGGGTGCTGTTCAGCAAACCGGGCGTAACGGCCGATGAGTTGATTCGTCAGCTCGTACGTGCCGAACCGCCCGGCCGCCCGGTCGTCGTGGTCTCCACGGACCGGGAAGTGGCCGACGGCGTGGCCAAGGCCGGGGCGCGGCCGGTCGCATCCGCCCTGCTCCTCAAGCGACTTGCCCGTACCTGATACGGGGGCGGGATCCGGACTTTCGGACCGCGGAAGAAATTGCCTGTCATTCGTCTCTCAGTGTCAATTGGCGCTCACTGCCTGTGTGATGTTGGTAAAGGATGAGGTTTGTGGCGCAGATTTTTCCTATGAGGATTTGAAGCGATCACAGCTCGGTTACTAAGGTCGGGCGCGAACCTTCATACAGGTGATCATCCAACCGGGGTGAACAGTGAAGGTACCGCCGAGTCCGCGGCGTTCACGCGGAGCCGGGGTCTCAACCCCCCCACTTCCCGGTAGGCGGCTGGAGGAAGAAGGAGCTCGCCCCCGTGGCGTCCCACCGTCGACCCAAGCAGCCGAGCCGTACCCGCGTGACCGTGCTCACCGCCACCGCCGCGGCGGCCGTCGCCCTCTCGTCCCAGGTCGCCCAGGCCGACCCGGGCCAGTCGAAGAAGGACGTCAAGTCCGAGGTCGACAAGCTCTACGAGCAGGCCGAGCAGGCCACCGAGAAGTACAACGGAGTCAAGGAGCAGCAGGACAAGCTCCAGAAGGAGGTCGACGACCTCCAGGACAAGGTTGCGCGCGGCCAGGGTGAGCTCAACCAGCTCCGCAAGGGCCTCGGCTCGGTCGCCTCCGGCCAGTACCGCAGCGGGTCCATCGACCCCTCGGTCCAGCTGTTCCTCTCCGGCGACCCGGACACCTACCTCGAAAAGGCCGCCACCCTCGACCAGTTGAGCGGCAAGCAGGCCGAGCAGCTCAAGACCGTCGCGGACAAGCAGCGCCGGCTCGCCCAGGAGCGCGCGGAGGCCGCGAGCAAGATCGAGGACCTCTCCGAGACCCGTAAGGCGCTCGGCGAGAAGAAGGACGAGATCAAGAGCAAGCTCGCCAAGGCGCAGGCGCTGCTCAACACCTTGACGGCGAAGGAGCGGGCGGCCATGGAGGCCGAGCAGGCCCGCGCCGACCGCAGCAACGAGCGCGCCGACCTCGGCGACGACGTGCCCGCCTCGCAGCGCGGTGCGGCCGCCCTGGCCGCCGCCCAGTCCAAGATAGGTTCGCCCTACGTCTGGGGCGCCACGGGCCCGTCGTCCTTCGACTGCTCGGGTCTGACCTCCTGGGCGTACCAGCAGGCCGGCCAGTCGCTGCCGCGCACCTCGCAGGCGCAGGCCAACGCCGGTACCCGGATCGGCTCGCAGGACGCCCTCAAGCCCGGCGACCTGGTGCTCTTCTACGACGACCTGCACCACATCGGCCTCTACGCGGGCAACGGTACGGTGCTGCACGCCCCGAAGCCGGGCGCCAACGTGCGCTACGAGTCGATCAACAACATGCCGTTCATGTTCGGCGTCCGGGTCTGAAAAGCCTCACAAACGTCTCAACCTGCCGCCCGAACGGGCGAATTGCGGCCTTCGTCGCTGACTTCCCGCCCCGCCGGTGACCTGCACAGTCACCGGCGGGGCGGCTTTTTGCGTACCGAATGGGGCTTTTGGCCGGTGTGCGCCACCGCCGCTACTGTCTGCTCCTCGCAGCACCGGTTCACCGCGCGCCCTCCCGGCGCAGCGGGTTCCCCAAGCTCTCGGCTGCTCCCCCACGCTCCCGGCTCCGCTCACGCAGGGGGACCCCACGGGCAGGGGAGACCCCCATCGGAAGGAGTGCGGCTCTCGTGGCGTCCCACCGCCGTCCCTCGCAGCACGGCCAGGCCACCCTCACCGGGGTCACCGTGCTGTCCGCCCTGGCGACCGCGGCCGCCGGACTCTCCACACCGCAGGCGTCCGCCGCCCCCGCCGACCTCCCGGCCACCCGGGACGCCGCGACCGCCCGGGTCGCGGAGCTCTACGAGCAGGCGGAGCGGGCCACCGACAAGTTCAACGGCGCCGACGCCCGGGTCAGGGAGCTGCGCGACGAGGCGGCCACCCTCCAGGACCGCACCGCCCGCGCCCAGGAGCGGGTCAACCGCCTGCGCGGCCGGATCGGGGCGCTGGCCGCCGCCCAGTACCGGGCCGGCGGGATCGACCCCGCCCTCAAGCTGATGCTCTCCGAAGGGCCGGACGGCTTCCTGGAGAAGGCCTCCGCGCTCGACCGCCTCGGCATCGCCCAGGCCGGCCGGCTGCGCGAACTGAAGGCGGCGCAGCGCTCCCTGGAGCAGCAGCGCCGGGAGGCCGCCGTGACGCTGGCCGAGCTGGAGTCCAGCCGCCGGCAGGCCGTCCGCCACAAGAAGGACGTCCAGCGCAAGCTGGCCACCGCGCAGCGGCTGCTCAACGCGCTCCCCAAGGACGTCAGGGCGGCCTACGACCGGGTATCCAGGAGCGACGGGCGCATCGAGGTGATCCCCGACCTCGGTGGCGCGGCACCGGTCTCCGGACGGGCCTTCGACGCCGTCGCCGCGGTGCGCGCCGCCGTCGGCTCCCCCTACGCCTGGGGAAGCAACGGCCCCAGGGCCTTCGACTGCTCCGGACTCACCCAATGGGCCTACAGCTGGGCCGGCGTCTGGCTGCCCCGTACCTCGCAGGCCCAGCGCGGCGCCGGCCGGCAGGTGCCGCTCGGCCAGGTGCAGCCCGGTGACCTGGTCATCTACCGCTCGGATGCCAGCCACGTCGGCATGTACGTCGGAAACGGCCAGGTCGTGCACGCGCCCTATCCGGGCGCCAAGGTGCGCTACGACCCGGTCGGAATGATGCCGATCTCGTCCGTCACCAGGCCCTGAGGCGGCGACCCAGCGTTTTTGCCCCGGCCGGGCCGGAATTACGATCGGCCGCATGTCACACCAGCGGGCGAGACGGCCGTCGCGGGCCGGGGCGGCGGGCTGCGCCGCCCTGAGCGCCCTCGCGCTGCTCGTCCCGCTGGCCGGCTGCACCCCCAGGACCGCGTCATCGGCCCGCTTCCCGGACGTCCAGCGGATGCTCGACGCCCGGGCGCGGGCCGTCGAGCAGCGGGACGAGGCGGGCTTCCTGGCCGCCGTCGACCCCCGGGCCGCCGGCTTCCGCGCCCGCCAGCGTGCCGTGTTCGCGCACCTCGCGGGCGTACCGCTGGCCGACTGGCGCTACGACCTCGACTCCATCGGCGCCTTCCCGCTCCCGGGCCCCGGCACCGGCGAACGGCTGGCCGCGAAGGTCCGGCTGCACTACCGCCTCAAGGGCTACGACACCGCGCCGGTCAGCGCCGCCCAGTACCTCACCCTGACCGAGCGCGACGGCCGCTGGCTGATCTCCTCGGACACCGACGGCGCCGCGGCCGGCAAGAGCGGCACCCGCCAGCTGTGGGACCAGGGCCCGGTCCGGGTGGTCCGCGGCCGGCACAGCCTGGTCCTCGGCGGCGCCGCACACCCGGACCGGCTCAAGGACCTGGCGCGCCGCGCGGACCAGGCGGTGCCCGCGGTCTCCGCGGCCTGGAAGGGCAAGTGGGCGCGGAAGGTCGTGGTGGAGGCGCCGGACTCGGTCGCGCGGATGGCGCAGCTGATGGGCAGCGACGACCCGTCCGGCTACCTGGGGATCGCGGCGGTCACCACCGGTGAGGCGGGCGTCACCACGGCCGCGCCCGCGGACCGCGTGATCATCAACCCCGATGCCTACGAGGAGCTCAACGACCTGGGCCGCAAGGTGGTCCTCACGCACGAGACCACCCACGTCGCCACCCGTACGGTCACCACCGCGGCCACCCCCCTGTGGCTCTCCGAGGGCTTCGCCGACTGGGTCGCCTACCGCGACACCCACCGCAAGGCCACCACCACCGCCCCCGAGCTGACCCGCGCGGTGCACACCGGCGACCTCCCCGCCAAGCTGCCGACCGACGCGGACTTCGGCTTCCGGGCCGGCGCCGACCGGCTGGCCAAGGCGTACGAGGGCAGCTGGCTGGCCTGCCGCATGATCGCCGAGAAGTGGGGCGAGGCGAAGCTGATCGCCTTCTACCGGGCGGCGGGCCGCAGCGCGCTGCGCACGTCGGTGCCGGGGGGCGCGGGCGCGCCGATGGAAGCGGCCACGGCGACACCTGCCGACGCCCGCCCGGCGGCGCCGGCCACCGGGACTCGGCACCGCACCCCGGCCCGCGCCGACCGCGCCGAGCGCACGGACCGCACCCTGCGGGCCCAACTGGGCGTCGGCCTCGCGGAGTTCACCAGACTGTGGCGGGCGTATGTGCGGCAGGAGCTGCGGCGCTGAGGGGCTCCGTACCGTCCGCGGGCCCGCGGGAGGCGGCCCACAGCCGGCGGCAGGCGAGCAGCGACGCGGCGACCAGCAGCCCGTTGCGCAGGGCCAGCAGTGCGACACCCCGCGCATCGCTCGCCACGACGTGCGCGAACCAGACCGGGAACTCCAGCTGGGTGAGCCCGGTGGCGAGCAGGACCAGCACCGCCGGCAGCGCCTGACGGCTGGCCCGTACGGTCAGGCACACCGCGGCCAGCCCCACCAGCCAGAGCATGTACTGCGGGCTGATCACCCGGCTCGTGGTGGTGAAGAGCAGGGTGGCGGTGAAGGCCGCGTCGCACAGCGTCGCCCGGGTGACGCGCCCGGCCCGTACCCGCCACAGGACCAGCCAGCCCAGGGCCAGCCCGCTCAGCGCCAGCGCCAGGACGCTGACCAGCGGGACGCCCGGCCCCAGGAACTCCACCGAGCCGTAGTGGAGCAGCACCTGGCCGTCCCACCCGTAGTGGCGGGCGATATGGAAGACCAGCGCGCCGAGCGACTCGATCTCCGTACCGCGGTCGCGCTGGAAGGTGAGGAAGGCCAGCGCGCCCGGCGCGGCCACCACGAAGAACAGCGTCAGCCCGGCCGCGGTGGCGCCCGCGCTCCGCCACAGGGCGCGCGCCCGGGCGCCGCGCAGCGCCGCGCCGGCCAGCAGCAGCGCCGGCCAGACCTTCAGCAGGGCCCCGAACGCGACCAGCGCACCCGCCACCCGCGGCCGGCGTACGGCCGCGAACAGCGCCGCGACCGCGACCGCGGTGACCAGCAGGTCGTAGCGGGCGTACGCGGTCGGGCCCAGCAGCGCCACGCCCGCGATCCACACCCAGGCCCCGGCAGGCCGGTTGCCGGGCCGCCGGCCGGCCCGCAGCAGGAGCGCGAGCACCGCCGCGTCCGTGACGAGCACCAGGGCGAAGAACGCCGGGGCGTAGTCGAGGAAGGGCAGCATCCCGGGCGCGAGGACGGCGAGCGCGGCGGCCGGCGGGTACTGCCAGGTCACATCGTCCAGCGGGAACGTGCCGGTCTTCAGGACCTCGTACCAGCCCTGGTAGATCACCGAGACATCGGTGGTGACATCCGGACCCGGCAGCACCACCACCCTCAGCACACACAGCAGCACCACGGTCCGGGTCACGGCCCAGCCCACGACCGGAAGCCACCCGCCACGCACTCCGCCACCGCTGGTCATCGCCACCTCGTCGCCGCCCCTTCCCGCTGTCCCCTGCATCATGCCGGGAGCGCGCGGTCACGGTCGCGGAGGAACACGGGCGTGGCGGACCGGCCCGACCCCGGCGCGGCGGTGCCCGGTACTGTCGGGGACGGACCGCCGAGACCGACCGCTCGGACCGACCGTCGAGAGACCAGCGTGCACAAGACCCTGATCGTCACGAACGACTTCCCGCCCCGGCCCGGCGGCATCCAGGCCTTCCTGCACAGCATGGCGCTGCGCCTGGACCCGGCCCAGGTCGTCGTCTACGCCTCCACCTGGAAGCGCAGCGAGGAAGGTCTCGCGGCCACCGCCGCGTTCGACGCCGAGCAGCCGTTCCCCGTGGTCAGGGACCGTACGACCATGCTGCTGCCGACGCCCAGGGTGACCCGCCGGGCCACCGCCCTGCTGCGCGAACACGGCTGCTCCTCCGTGTGGTTCGGTGCCGCGGCGCCGCTCGGCCTGATGGCGCCCGCGCTGCGCTCGGCCGGTGCGCGCCGCATCGTGGCGACCACGCACGGCCACGAGGCGGGCTGGGCGCAGCTGCCCGCCGCCCGCCAGCTGCTGCGCCGGATCGGCGAGGGCACCGACACCCTCACCTACCTCGGCGAGTACACCCGCTCGCGGATCGCCGCCGCGCTCACCCCGCAGGCCGCCGCCCGCATGGTCCAACTCCCGCCCGGTGTTGACGAGAAGACCTTCCACCCCGGCTCGGGCGGCGACGCCGTACGGGCCCGGCTGGGTCTCGCCGACCGCCCGGTCGTGGTGTGCGTCTCGCGCCTCGTCCCGCGCAAGGGCCAGGACACCCTCATCGAGGCGATGCCCGCCATCGTCGCCGCGGTGCCCGACGCGGTGCTGCTGATCGTCGGCGGCGGCCCGTACGAGAAGGAACTGCGCGCCCTGGCACGGGAGAAGGGCGTGGCGGACGCGGTGCGCTTCACCGGCGCCGTGCCCTGGGAGGAGCTGCCGGCCCACTTCGGCGCCGGCGATGTCTTCGCGATGCCGTGCCGCACCCGCCGCGGCGGCCTCGACGTCGAGGGCCTGGGCATCGTCTACCTGGAGGCCTCGGCGACGGGGCTCCCGGTGGTCGCGGGGGACTCCGGAGGCGCACCCGACGCCGTCCTCGACGGCGAAACCGGCTGGGTCGTCCCCGGCGGCGCCCCCACCCCCGCCGCCGACCGCATCATCACCCTCCTCAAGGACCCCGCCCTGCGCCGCACCATGGGCGACCGGGGCCGCGCCTGGGTGGAGGAACGGTGGCGCTGGGACCTGTTGGCGGAACGCCTTAAGCGGTTGCTCTGACCCGTACGTTTTCGGCTGGCCCGCCGTGGTGGTTTCTCGCCGTTGCGCCTGCGGCGGGCTGGGTGCCGCTGCGCGGGGCTTTTCGGGGTGCGGTGGCGGTCCTCCGGGGCAGGGTGTCCGGACTGC
>NZ_JBSFYC010000135.1:0-8358 GCF_053595675.1 Streptomyces sp. NPDC002446
TGATGATCCTGGGCGGCGCCATCCAGCACTCCGGCGACAACCTCACCGGCGAGGGCGCCGGCGACGACGAGGCTGTCCGGACGTAAAGCGAAGCAGTCCGGACACCCTGCCCCGGAGGACCGACACCGGCAGCCGAACAGCCCCGCGCAGCGGCAACAGCCCGCCGCAGGCGCAACGGCGAACAACCCCCACGGCGGGACAGCCGAAAACGTCGGCCAAGGCAAAGCGCAGCGGAAAGGCCAGCGACTACCGCCGCGAACGCGCCTTGAACGCCGCCTTGCGGGCCTGCTTGGCGGCCTTCTTGTCGGGGTGCAGGCGGCCCATCGCCTCCAGGACATCGGCGGTGGCGGGGTGGTCGACCCGCCAGGCGGTGTCGAAGAACCCGCTGTGCTGGTCGGTCAGGCCCTGCACGAGATCGCGCAGCTCCGCCTCCGCGCCCTCGTCCGCGCTCTCGAGCTGCGCGGCAATGGTGTCCACCGTCAGCCAGAAGATCATCTCCTGGGACGGCTCGGGGATGCCGGGCAGTGCGCGCTCGGCGAGCCAGACCCTGGCCAGTCCGCCCAGCTGGCGGTCGTCGAGCACCTCGCGCAGTGCGGCCTCGGCGTCGGGCGAGACCAGCGAGAGGGTCTGCTGGGCGGCGAGCCGGCGGTGCGGGGCGCGCTCGTCGTCACCGCGGGCGGCCGCGAGCAGGTCGCGGGCGGCGTCCAGCGGCGTACGGGCGGCGAGCCAGAGCTCGGACTCGGCCTGGGCGAGGGCCTCGGGGTAGTCGGGCAGCGCGTCGAGGAGGACGTCGGCGCCCTTGCCGGTGAGGTCGCCGACGGCCGGGGCGTGGACGCCGGCGTCCAGCAGCCGGGCGCGGACGGCGTAGACACCGAGCGGGGTCAGGCGCACCAGTCCGTAACGGGAGACGTCCTCGTCGGTGAGCGGCTCGGCGGCGGAGACCGTCTCGCCGGACTCGTCCAGCTCCTCGATCAGCGCCTCGTCGACGGGCCGGTACGCGACCAGACCGATCGGCTCCAGCACCCGGAACTGGTCGTCCAGGCGCATCATCGCCTCGGAGACCTCTTCGAGGATGTCGTCGGTGGGCTCGTCCATATCGTCCGGGACGATCATGGAGGCGGCCAGCGCGGGCAGCGGAACGTCCTGGTCAGGGCCCTCGGCGACGGCGGTGAGCAGATAGAGGTTGCCGAGGATGCCGTTGAGCAGCTCGGCCTCCTCCTCGGGGTTCCAGTCGATGGAGTCCAGGTCCAGTTCGCCGCCCTCGGCGATCTGCTCGGCGATGTCGGCGAGGTCCGGGGCGGCGGCGTCGGCGAGCACGGACTCCATGCCGCCGAGCCAGATGTCCAGGATGTCCTGGGGGCTACCGGAGGTGAGCAGGTCCAGCTCCTCGCCGGGGGTGGCGATGCCGACCGCGGCGTCTTCGGGCGCCGCGTCGTCCGCGGCCTCCTCGGTCTCCTCGATCTCGACCAGGCCGGTGTCGACCGCGAGCTGCCAGGCCTCGGCGGTGTAGGCGGGGCCGTCCTCGTCGTCGGCGAGGCCGAGCAGCTCGGTGGCGGCGGCCAGTGAGTCCTCCAGGATCTCGCCGCCCACGCCGACCGGGACACCGCGCTCGGCCCAGCGGGCGAGCCGCGCCGCCCGCGCCATCAGCGGGGCGCTCAGCGCGTCCCGGGCCAGTTCCGCTTCGGAGTGCAGCCGCACCGGCGGCAGGGTGGGGCGGTCTGCGGACATCTGGTGCTCAGCTCCTCGTACGGACTGCGGCTGGGGGTACCTCCCAGCGATAGCTGGGGGAGTGCGCCGCCCAAGCGTAGACGGAATTCTCCGGATCTCGGACGGTTCACCCCCGTGCCCACCGCCGGTCACCGAAAGAACCTTGACAACTCCCTTGCACACACCGGAGATTGACGCGCGTAGCGCGCGCCCGGACACACTCCGGGCGCGCACTGCCGTGATCCCCCTTATTTCACCCCCCATTTTCTCCCGGAGGCATGCATGCCGTCCCGTCGTTCGCTCCGCAGAACGGCCGCCGTCAGCGCGGTGGCCGCTGCCGCCCTCGCCGGCGGACTGCTGACCGCCACCCAGTCCGCCTCGGCGGCCGGCACCCGGATCCACGACATCCAGGGCAGCACCCGAATATCCCCGCTGGTCGGGACGCAGGTCAGCGAGGTGCCCGGCACGGTCACCGCGGTCCGTGCGTTCGGCTCGGCGCGCGGTTTCTGGGTGCAGGACCCGCATCCGGACCGCGATCCGGCCACCAGCGAGGCGGTCTTCGTCTTCACCGGCAAGGAGACGCCCAAGGTCACCGTCGGCGACGCGATCACCTTCTCCGGCACGGTGAGCGAGTACTACCCGGGCGGCAAGGACGCCGGGCTGCAGTCCGTCACCCAGATCACCGACGCGACCTGGAAGACCGACTCCGCCAAGGCCTCGCTGCCGGCCGCCTTCCGGCTCAACCCGGCCTCGGTGCCGAATCGTTACGCCCCTGACGCGGGCGGCAAGAGCATCGAATCCCTGAAGCTGCGCCCGGGCTCGTACGCGCTGGACCGCTACGAGTCGCTGGAGGGTATGCGCGTCTCGGTCGGCGACGCCCGCGTCGTCGGCGCGACCAATGCCCACCACGAGCTGTGGGTGACCGCCGAGCCGGGCCGCAACCGCACAGCGCGCGGCGGCACCCTCTACCGCTCGTACGCGGACCCCAACGGCGGCCGGGTCAAGGTGGCCTCCCTGATCCCCTTCGCCGAGCGGCCGTTCCCGGTGGCCGACGTCGGCGACGAGCTGACCGGCACCACCGCCGGGCCGCTGGACTACAACAGCTTCGGCGGCTACACGCTCCAGGCCACCGAACTGGGCGAGCTCGCCGACCACGGCCCGGCGCCGGAGACCACCCGCAAGCAGAAGCCCGGCGAGCTGGCGGTGGCCACGTACAACGTCGAGAACCTCTCCCCCAAGACCCCGCAGGCCAAGTTCGACCGGCTCGCGAAGGCGCTGGTGGACCATCTGTCCGCGCCCGATGTCGTCGCCCTGGAGGAGGTCCAGGACGACAACGGACCCACCGACGACGGCGTGGTCACCGCCGGGGCCACACTCAAGAAGCTGACCGACGCGGTCAAGGCGGCCGGCGGACCGGCGTACGAGTGGCGGCAGATCGACCCGGCCGACGACCAGGACGGCGGCCAGCCCGGGGGCAACATCCGGGTCGCGTTCCTGTTCAACCCCGAGCGGGTGTCGTTCACGGACGTCAAGGGCGGCGACGCCACCACCCCGGTGAAGGTGGTCGACGACCACGGCAGGGCCGCGCTGTCCGCGTCCCCGGGCCGGATCGCGCCCGCCGACCCGGCGTGGAAGGCCAGCCGCAAGCCGCTGGTCGGCCAGTTCTCGCTCAAGAGCCGCCCGGGGAGCCGGGTGTTCGTGATCGCCAACCACTTCAACTCCAAGGGCGGCGACCAGGGCCTGGACAGCCGTTTCCAGCCACCGGCCCGGTCCTCGGAGACCCAGCGCACGGCCCAGGCCGGGCTGGTGAACGCCTTCGTCAAGGACCTGCTGGCCAAGGACCCCAAGGCCGATGTGGTGGTGGCCGGCGACCTGAACGACTACCCGTTCTCGCCGGCGCTGAAGAAGCTCACCGACGGGGGCGTGCTCACCGATCTGGTCGGCAGGCTGCCGGGCGCGGAGCGCTACGGCTACGTCTACAACGGCAACTCGCAGGTGCTCGACCACATGCTCACCAGCCGGCATCTGGCCCGGCCTGACTACGACATCGTGCACCTCAACGCCGAGTACGCGGACCAGGCCAGCGACCACGACCCCCAGGTGCTGCGCGTCCGGCCGTGAGCGCCTGGCATTGCCAGGCAACGGGCCCGCGACGTCACCCCGTGTGATGCTGTCGTCACCCGACCGGCCCATGTCCGGGGGCAGACCCTCGCAGAGGGTGCGGTACTGGGCAGGTAAGCAACATTCGGCGAGACATAGGGAGTCACCATGCCGAAGGCGCAGAACCGTAAGTCGGGCAACAAGGACCGTGCCGCCGAGCGGCGCTCCGACCAGCAGAAGCGGAAGCCGTCGGAGGAGTCCTCATCCGAGCGCACCCAGGACCTGAAGCGTTCGCGGAGTGGCCTGACTGACGCGTGATGGGCCTGTGATGCCCGGGCGGCCGTCGCACCGAGGGGTGCGGCGGCCGCTCCGCGCTCTCCGGCCGCACCCTCAACTCCGTAGCGACGCTTAAGAGTTGCGCGCAGCACATCTAAGTGGACGTGAAAGATAAAGGGCCCGCAGACTCCCGCCATGGACACCCTCACCGCAGTCCCCGCCCGGCCGCCCGGCGCCGCGCCCTTCGGCCGTGCCGCGGCCGCCATGATCACCCCGTTCACGGCCGACGGAGCACTCGACACGGACGGCGCGCAGCGGCTCGCCGCCCATCTCGTCGACGAGGGCGGCCTGGACGCCCTCGTACTGAGCGGCACCACCGGTGAGTCGCCGACCACGTCGGACGCGGAGAAGGAGGCCCTGCTGCGGGCCGTCGTCGAGGCCGTCGGCGACCGGGCGCGGATCACCGCCGGGGTCGGCACCAGCGACACCCGCCACTCCGTCGCCCTGGCCCGCAGTGCCGAACGGGCGGGCGCACACGGCCTGCTGGTGGTGACCCCGTACTACTCACGGCCCACCCAGGAGGCCGTCACCCACCATCTGCGGACGGTCGCGGACGCCACCGGGCTGCCGGTGATGCTGTACGACATCCCCGGCCGCACCAGCACCGCGCTGAGCACCGGCACCCTGCTGCACCTCGCCGCCCATCCACGGATCGCGGCGGTCAAGGACTGCGGCTACGACCTGCTGAAGTCGGCGAAGGTACTGGCCGAGACGGGGCTGGCCTACTACGCGGGGTGCGACGAGCAGATCCTGCCGCTACGGGCCCTCGGCGGCTCGGGCTGCGTCAGCACCGCCGCCAATGCCGCTCCCCGGGCCGTACGCGCCGTACTGGACGCCTATGACGCCGGCGACACCGCGGAGGCTGCCCGCCGCCAGCTCGCGCTGATCCCCCTGATCGAGGCGGTGACCGGCTCCGAGACCCCGGGCGCGGTCTCGGCGAAGGCTCTGCTGGGCCGCCTCGGCCTGCCCGCCGGACCGGTCCGCGGCCCGCTGCTGGCCGCGGACGACCGGCTCACCAGCCGGTTGGCGGACGCCCTGCGGACGACCCTGGACCGGACTGCGGGTGCGGGGAGGGCGGCGAGAGCGGCTGCCGGGGCGGCTGTCCCTGGCTAGGCGGGAAGCCGTGCGGCGCCGGGCCGAAACCGGCCGGCGATGCGGGCTGCTGCCCGTACGGAGCGCCGACCGGGTCCCCGCCCGGCGGCTCCTCCTCGTCCGCCACCAGGTCCCGTACCAGCAGCGTCGCGCCGGCCACCGCGCCCGGCATCAGCACCACCGCGAGGAACGGGATCAGGAACAGCAGCACGATCGGGGTGCCGAAGCCGATCGCGAGCGCCTTGCGGCCGCGCAGCAGCCGCAGCCGCTCGCGCACCGGAACGTCCCGGCGCTGCAGCGCCACCGAGGTCAGCTCGACGGCGAGGAAGAAGCCGGAGACACAGAAGCCGATGGCCGGGATCACCGTCTGCCCGATGACCGGCACAAAGCCGAGGACGAACAGCAGAATCCCGAAACCGGCTGCCCGCAGCAGCACATGGACGCTGTCCCGCAGCGCGATCCAGATCTCCTGCCACAGCGGCCGGTCCGTGCCCGGCGGGCACTGCCCCTCGCTCTCCTCCACCTTCTCCGACAGCGACTCGTAGAAGGGGTCGCCGATCAGCAGCGTGACGGCGGTGAAGGTCAGCACCGACAGCATCAGCCCGCCGGCGAACAGCAGCGCCACGAAGAGCCCGCGCAGCAGCGCCTGCCAGGGCGAGTCCCAGCCGTCGGCGAACGGCGTCGCCCAGGCGGCGATATCGCCGGACCAGATGGCGAGGGCGGTGAGCACCCCGGCGTAGAGCACCAGCGCGATCAGCGCCGGGATCAGACCGAACCCCCACCACCGGCCGTGCTGGGCAACCCAGCGCTGGCCCTTGCCCAGATACCGCATCCCCGCTACAAGATCACGCATGGCGCAAGCCTAACGGCGTCCGGAGCGGCCCAGTGGCACAGGACGGTAACAGCGGCGGCCCGGCGGATGTCCCTGGCCGGGCCGCCGGTGCCGCCGTGCGCGGGCGTCAGTTGTGGCTGTGCAGGATCTCGTTGAGTCCGCCCCAGACCGCCTTGTTGGGCCGGGCCTCGACCGCGCCGGTGGTGGAGTTGCGGCGGAAGAGGATGTTGTCGCCGCCGGAGAGCTCCAGCGCCTTGACGATCTGGCCGTCGGGCATGGTGACGCGGGTGCCCGCGGTCACATACAGACCGGCCTCGACGACGCACTCGTCGCCCAGCGCGATGCCGATGCCCGACTCGGCGCCGAGCAGGCAGCGCTCGCCGATCGAGATGATCTGCTTGCCGCCGCCCGACAGGGTGCCCATGGTGGAGGCGCCGCCGCCGATGTCGGTGCCGTCGCCGATGACCACGCCCGCGCTGATCCGGCCCTCGATCATGGAGGTGCCCAGGGTCCCGGCGTTGAAGTTGACGAAGCCCTCGTGCATGACGGTGGTGCCGGCCGCGAGGTGCGCGCCCAGGCGCACCCGGTCGGCGTCCGCGATCCGCACACCGGCGGGGGCGACGTAGTCGGTCATCCGCGGGAACTTGTCGACGCTGGTGACCTGCAGATGCTGGCCGTCGGCGCGGGCGTTGAGGCGCACCTTCTCCAGCTGGTCGACGGCGACCGGGCCCAGCGAGGTCCAGGCGACGTTGGACAGCAGACCGAAGATGCCCTCCAGGTTCTGCCCGTGCGGCTTGACCAGCCGGTGGCTGAGCAGGTGCAGACGCAGGTAGGCGTCGTGCGCGTCCAGCGGCTTGTCGTCGAGGGAGGCGATGACCGTACGCACGGCGACGACCTCGACCTCGCGGACCGGGTCGTGGCCGATCGCCTTGAGCGCGGCGGCGCCCAGCAGTTCGGTGGCGCGCTCGTCGTCGAGGCGCTCGGTGCCGGCCGGGCCGGGGCCCTCGGCGGTGGCGCTGACCAGCTCGGGCGCGGGGAACCAGGTGTCGAGGACGGTGCCGTCGGGGGTGACGGTGGCGAGCCCGGCGGCGACGGCGCCGGTGGTACGGGTTACGGAAGAAGCAGCATCGGTCATGTTCGAAACCTAACCGGAGGGCACCCGGGGAGGCGAACCGGTCTCAGCGATCGGGCCCGGTCCGTGCGGTCGCACCACGCGGTTCGTACGGCCGTACAAGCCGTGGTGCGGGCGCGGCCGCCGCCGTCTCAGCCCAGCACCCCGGCCAACCCGGCCCGCACCGCGGCGGGTTCGAAGGGCCGGCCGGTCAGCAGGTGCTGGAGCAGCAGTCCGTCCGTGAAGGCCACCACGGCCCGCGCGGTGCTCTCGTCCCCGATGCGCCGTCCGAGCAGCCGCACCATCTCGTCCAGGCACTCGGCCGCGATCGGCCGCACCTTCGGATGCCGCAGCGCCGCCAGATACAGCTCGTACTCCAGCTCCACCCCCGAGCGGTCGCCCGCCAGGGTGCGCTCGACGAATCTGCCCACCTCGTCCGCGAGCGGCGCCGCCGGGTCGATCCCGTCGACCCAGCGTGCGTACTCGGCCAGACACTCGCCGTTGGCCTGCCGCAGCGCGGCGATCAGCAGCTCGTCGAGGGACGCGAAGTGGTACGTCGTCGAGCCGAGCGGCACATCGGCCGCGGCGGCCACCGCGCGATGGCTGAGCCCGGCGATGCCGCGCTCACCGACCACCGCGATCGCCGCGTCGATGATCCGCTGCCGGCGGCCGGGGTCGTAGCGCCGGGCCATCAGTGTGCACCCCCCAGATTCAGCACCACGACCCCGGCGATGACCAGCAGCACGCCGAGGATCTTGAGCGCGCTGGTGCTCTCCCCCAGGAACACCATGCCGATCGCCGCGATCACCGCCGTGCCGACGCCGGACCAGATGGCGTACGCGGTCCCCACGCTCATCGACTTGAGCGTCTGCGCGAGCAGGGCGAAGGCGAGCAGATAGCCGAGCGCGGTGGCCAGCGACGGCCACAGCCTGCTGAAGCCGTCGCTGTACTTCATCGAGGTGGTCGCGAGGATCTCGGAGAGGATCGCGCCGGCGAGCGTGAGGTAGGCCATGCGTACGAGCGTACATAACGATGCGTACGGCTGTACACAACGGGCGCGGACCCGGGCGGCGAACACGAAAAACGGCCGTGCCCGCCAGCCACCACTGGCGGGCCGATCGGCAGAGCGGCCGGGAGGGGAAGAGGGGGTTGGATGGGGGGGAGATATAGGGGGTCGCCG
>NZ_JBSFYC010000136.1:0-7707 GCF_053595675.1 Streptomyces sp. NPDC002446
TCGGTGCGGTGGTAAGCGATGAGGAGGGCCGACTCGATCGCCTCGACCAGCAGGTCGAACGAGATCTCCTTCTCCCGCACCAGCCCCCTCAGGGCCCGCCACCCGGGCCGGCCCGCCACCGCCGTCAGTTGAGCCGTTGTGCCGCCAGTAGCGCGCCCAGTACGGCCGCCCGGACGATATGGGCGGGGGTGTAGAGCTCCTTGCCGATCCACAGAGGCGGGTGGCGGTCGCCCAGGCCGTGCCGCAGGAGGTGGTCGCGGCCGCGCAGCGCGGCGCGTTCGGCCGCGCGGTCCTCCTCGGTCCGCGCCGCGCCGCCGGCACGGCCGGCACGGGTGTCCAGGAGGATCCGCACCGCGTACGCGGTCTCCTCCGCGGTGCCGCCCCAGTGGCCCCAGGATCCGTCGTCGTGCTGGCTGCGCAGCACCCAGCGCACGGCGCGGTCCACCGTCTCGGTGGACTCCGGTCCCGCATGCCGGTGCAGGGCGAGCACACAGCGGGCGGTGGCGAAGAGCGGTGAGGCGTGCCACTTGTCGGACCAGCTGCCGTCCGGTTGCTGCCGCTCCCCCAGCCAGCGGGCTATCCGGGCGACCGCGTCGTGGTAGCGGGCGGCGTCTGCGGGCTGGTGCTTCGCGTAGCCGCCGAGCGCCTCGAGTACATGGGCGTTGGTGGTGTGGGACGGCTGGTGTTCCGGGATGGTGGACATGAAGTGGCTGCCCGCATCGTACTGCCACAGGTAGTGGGGTTCTTCGGGCGCGCGGAGCTGGGCGAGTGCGGTCAGGACGATGGCGCTGGTCTCGGCCTCGTAGGCGAAGCCCGGTGCGGTCGGCGCTCCCGACTGTCCGACCTGGGGCGGGAGTCCCTCCGCGAGGGGCGCGAGCAGGTCGACGGGGGCGCCCGCGGTGGCGAGGTTGCCCAGGATCCAGGCCCGCTCGTAGTAGGTGAGGGAGGTCATGGCCGGTACCGGGCCGCCGAGCCGGGCCTGGGTCGCGGTGAGGAAGCGTACGGACGGGTGGTCCGGGTCGGCGGGCCGGTCGGTGCCCAGCCAGGCCGCGGTCGCCGCGGCCGAGCAGCCCACGGCCCCGTCGACGGGCTGCATTTCGGCCGCGTGGACGGCGATGGGGCCGACGATCTCCAGGTAGTGGCCGGCCAGCGGGTTGCGCCAGGCGTCGGCCCGCAGCTGGCGCAGCACGGCGTCGGTCATGCCGTGCGGCAGCGGCAGACGGCGCACGGCGGTGCCGGGTGTATCGGCGGGCAGGGTGGCCAGGCGAGCGTTGATGTCCTCGACCAACGCCGGGATGATCATGAAGTACACGACCGTGGGCGGCACGGCCCGCTGCTCGCTCTTGGCGAGCACCGCGGCCGCGGCCGCCAGCCCCCGCTCGGCCGCGGTGGCCACCGCGTCCCGCGAGACGGGCGGCGCAGCGCCGCCGTCCCCGCCGAGGAGGACCAGCAGGGCCTGCACGGCGCTCAGGGTGGGCACCAGCGCATAGCCGTCCGGGCCGGCCCAACTCCCGTCCGGATTCTGCTGATCGAGCAGGAACCCGATCCTCTCCGTGTGGCCCGGCAACCACGGCGCCAGCGCGATGAGCCGGGCCGTCTCGTAGACCGAGGGGCCCAGGGCGCCCGTCGGGTCCTGGCGGACGTCGTTGACCAGCTCGGAGATCAGCGAGTTGAGGTCCTGTGTGCGGGGCTGGTTCACGCGCGGTACTCCTCGGTCGGTCCGGTCTGTTCGGCCTGTTCGGTCGGTCCGGTCCGTTCGGTCCGTTCGGTCGGTCCGGTCCGTTCGGTCCGTTCGGTCCGTTCGGTCTGTTCAAAGACGGTGATGCGGTCGACGAGCAGCGAGGACGGGAGCGCGGACGGGTCCGGCGTGCCCGGCGGGACCGGCCCGCCCGGGCTGCCGATGATGATGGCCAGACAGAAGAAGACCGGCTGGTGGAACAGCCACCCCTGGCGCGTGGTGTCGTCGGGTGTCAGCCGCAGGTACTCGCGGCCGTCGAGGGCCCAGGCGATCGAGTCCGGGTCCCGCCGCCAGACGGCCGAGTAGGTGTGGAAGCGGTCGCTCAGCGCGCTGCCGTCACCGGTGGTGGTGGGGCCGCCCATCCCGAGGGAGGGAATCTGGTGGCACTCCGGGGAGTGCACGGCGCCCCAGACGGAGTCGGGTGCGGAGCCGAGCACCTCGAAGACGTCGATCTCGCCCGCCCGGTACCACGCCTGCACCGGGTCCTCGTCTCCGCGGTGGCGCAGCTGGGTGCCCCAGGCCCACATCGCACAGTCGAGGCCGCTGCCGGGAGCGGTCCGGACGCGGGCCTCGATGCGCAGCGCGCCGCCGGGGCGCGGGACGAAGTCCTCTCGCCGGGTCTCGATCCAGGCCGCCCGGTACCGGCCTTCGGTGCCGTCCGCGCCGGTCCCGGCGTCGTAGGTCGCGGTCAGGCGCAGATGCCCGTCGCCGTCGAGGGAGAGATGCGCGGGGTCGTCGGTGTGCTCCTCCATGCCGGCGCCGAAGGGGCTGCCGGTGACGGCCCGCCAGCGCTCCGGGTCCGGGGGCGCGCCCTCGTCGCCCTCGAAGGTGTCCTGCCAGATGGCCCGCCATCCGGCCGGGGCCGGGGCGAGCGGGCGCAGGGTGCTCTCGCTCATGAATTCCTTTCCGGGTGCCGGGCGGTGGCCGGCGGCACCCGGCGGGCCGACGAGATCGGCCAGCCGGGTCGGGCCGCTCGTCACACCGTCGCGGCTATCGTCCGCAGGCGCCGGGCGACGGCGTCCATGACGTCCTCGGGACGGTCCGCGAGATAGAAGTGGCCGCCGGGGAAGACCTCGAAGTCGAATGCCCCGGTGGAGTGCGCGGACCAGGCCCTGGCCTCTTCGATGGTGGTGTGCGGATCGGCGTCGCCGGTGAGCACGGTGACCGGGCAGCTCACCGAGGCGCCCGGCGGGCAGCGGTGGAATTCGATCGCTTTGTAGTCGGCGCGCAGCGCGGGCAGGATCATTCCCAGGATCTCGGGGTCGTCCAGCATCTCGGGGTCGGTTCCGCGCAGCAGCCGGAGCTCCGCGATCAGCGCCGCGTCGCCGCCGTCGGTGACGAGGCCGCTGCGGTGCCGGGACGGTGCCCGGCGGCCGGAGAGGAACAGGGCGACGGGCGCCGCGGCTTCCCGCTCCATCCGCCGGGCCACTTCGAAGGCGAGGGTCGCACCCATGCTGTGGCCGAACAGCGCGAGCGGGCGGCCGGTCAGCGGGGCGAGCGCTTCGTGGGCGCGGTCGGCGAGTTCCGCCAGGTTGTCGATGGCCGGCTCGCCGTACCGTTCCTGACGTCCCGGATACTGCATGGCCACCACGTCCACCTGCGGTGACAGCAGGCGGGAGAGCGGGTGGTAGAAGGTGGCCGAGCCCCCGGCGTGCGGGAAGCAGACCAGGGTCGGTGCGCTGTCCGGAGCCGGGTGGTAGCGGTGGATCCAGGGGTTGGCGCGGTGGGTCGCGGAGGTGGTCATGACGCGGGCTCCTTCAGGTCGTGCACTTCGTCGAGCAGGTACGTGGCGAGGGCTGCCGGTGTGGGGCAGTCGTAGATCAAGGTAGGCGGCAGTTCCACGCCGGTGTCGGTGACCAGCTGGTTGCGCAGTTCGACGGCGGTCATGGAGGCGAAGCCGATGTCGAGGAAGTCGTCGTCGGCACCGACGGACTGCCCGTCGGCGTGTCCGAGCACGGCGGCGGAACGGGCCCGGACCAGCTCCAGCAGCAGGGCGGGCCGCTCGTCCTCGGGCAGCCGGTGCAGGCGCCGCCGCAGCTCTTCGGGGCCTTCGGCGAACGGGCCGTTGGGCGGTGCCGGCGCCGTCGCGTCCGCGGCGTCCTGGTTCACATCCTGGTTCATATCCATCACCACCCATTCGGTGCGGTCCTCGTCGAGGATGCGGTGCAGTGCGCGGACGGCGGCCGCCGGGGACATCGGTGTGGGCCCGTCGCTCGCCTCGGATGTCCGTGCCCCTGCCTCGTCGTCCAAGGAGCCCGTGTCCCACGGTCCCCAGGCGACGGTGGTCACCGGCAGGCCCAGCTCCCGCTGCCGCCGGGCCCAGGCGACGAGATGGGCGTCGGCGGCGGCGTGGGCACCCCCTCCCTGGGCGCCCCGCACACCGGCGGTGGAGGAGCAGACGACGAACGCGTCCAGTGCGTCGCGGTCGACCAGTTGGGCCAGCTGCTCGGCCTCCTTGACCTTGGCCGATAGCGTGTCGGTGAGGAGGTCGAGCGGGGTGTCGCGCAGCGGGGCCGGGTGCGGCGCTCCCGTCGTGTGGACGACGGTACGCACCGTCCGGCCGCTGCCGGCCAGCGAGTCCAGCAGCGCGGAGAGCGCCGCCCGGTCGCGGAGGTCGCAGCGGGCAAGGGTGATGCCGGTACCCAACTCGTCCAGTTCTCCCCTGAGTTGGCCGATACCGTCGGTGTCACCGGTGTCGCCGGTGTCGTCGATGTCGTCGGTGTCGTCGGAACCGGGTGCCCCGACCAGTACCAGGTGTTCGGCCCCGGCGCGGGCGAGCCAGCGGGCGAGGTGCGGGCCCTGGGGTCCCGTCGCGCCGGTGATCAGCGCCGTACCGCGTGCCGTCCAGACAGGGTCGCCGGTCGGTGGCTGCGCGGCCCGTACCAGGCGTGGGGTGTAGGCACCGGACGGGCGGAGTGCGACCTGGTCCGCTCCGCCGGCGCCGGTGAGCACCGCACGCAGCCGGGTCCGCGCCCGCACGTCGAGGCGCTCGGGCAGATCGACCAGGCCGCCCCGGCGTTCGGCTGCTTCCCCGGCGGCCGCCTGGCCCAGTCCCCAGGTCTGCGCCTGCGCCGGGTCGGCCGCCCGGTCCGAGCGGCCGACCGACACGGCGCCGCGGGTGGCGGCCCAGAACGGCGCCCGGCCGCCCGGTACTTCCGGGTCGTCGAGGGTGCGCAGCAGTTCGGCGGTGAGGGCCAGGCCACGGGCGGCGCCCGGGTGTCCGGGCTGCTCGCCTTCGGCGAGTCCGAGCAACGAGAGGACTCCCGCGACCGCCCGGCCGTCGGCCGCCCGGCGCAGCCGGTCCGCGAGGGAGGTGACGGCCTCCGTGGACGTGCCGTCCCCGCCGTCCTGCTCTCCCGCCAGCTCCACGAGCACGGCCTCGGCGCCGCCCTCCTCCAGCGCCGCGACCACGCCCGCCACCGCTTCCTCGTCCGGGCGGCCGGCCGGGGCGACGACCAGCCAGGTGCCGGTCGGGCCCGGCACGGTGGCCCGGTCGGTCAGCGGGTGCCAGGCGATGTGGTGGTACCAGTCCGCGCCCGGTTCCGCCGTCGCGCCCCCGTCGGCACGGCCGGGCCCGGCCGGTGGCTCGCCGCGGCCGTCACGCCAGTCGGCCAGCAGCGCGAGAACGGCCTTCAGCGAGGGCGCCTCGCGTGCGGAGTCGACGTCCAGCACGGTCGCCAGGGCGCCCAGATCGCGGTCCGCCACGGCCTGCCAGAAGCGGTCCTCCGGGGCCCGGCCCGGGTGTGCGAGGGCCGTCGAGGGCTCGTGGGCGACCGGCCGGCCGCGCTTGGCGTCCGCACCGGCCGCGCCGGAAGCCAGCCAGTAACGGTCCCGCTGGAAGGCGTAGGTCGGCAGCTCCACCCGGCGCGCGCCGGTCCCCGCGAAGACCCCCTCCCAGTCCACCCGTGCGCCGCTGAGGTGGAGTTCGGCGAGGGCGGTGGCGAGTGCCTGGGCCTCCGGCCGGTCCCGGCGCAGGCTCGGTACGGCCCGTGCGTCCGCGTTCAGGCTCTCGCGCGCCATGGCGGCCAGCACCGCGTCCGGTCCCGCCTCGACGAACGTGGTCACGCCCCGCCCGGTCAGCGTGCGCACCTGGTCCGCGAAGCGCACCGCCTCGCGTGCATGACGCACCCAGTACTCCGGGTCGCTCAGCTGCCCGTCCGTCGCGAGCTCACCGGTGACGTCCGAGACCAGCGGGATGACCGGGGCGTGGTAGACCACCTCGCGGGCCACCTGCCGGAACGCATCGAGCGCCGGGTCCATCAGCGGTGAGTGAAAGGCATGGCTCACCCGCAGTCGGCGGACCTTGCGCCCCAGCGCCTCGAAGTGCGCGGCGAGGTCGCCGACGGCGCGTTCCGTGCCCGAGACCACCACCGCGGCCGGGCCGTTGACCGCCGCGACGGCCACCTCACGCTCGCGTCCGGCGAGCAACGGCAGCACCTCGTGCTCCGCCGCCTGGAGGGACACCATGACCCCGCCGGAGGGCATGGCCTCCATCGCCCGGCCCCGCGCCGCGACCAGCCGGGCGGCATCGGCCAGGTCGAACACCCCCGCGACATGCGCCGCCGCCAGCTCTCCGATCGAGTGCCCGGCCACCGCGTCCGGCCGCAGGCCCCAGCTCTCCCACAGCCGGTAGAGCGCGACCCCGACGGCGAACAGGGCGGGCTGCGCATACTCCGTACGGTCCAGCCACGCAGCGTCCGCCGACTCCGGTGCGGCGAACACCACCTGGTGCAGCGGCCGTTCCAGATGGGCATCGAGGTGGCTGCACACCTGGTCGAAGGCCTGCGCATAGACGGGGAAGGCCGCGTACAGCGCCGCTCCCATACGGGCGCGCTGGCTTCCCTGCCCGGAGAAAAGGACCGCGGTCTTCCCTCCGCCCGTCGCGCCGGCGGTTCCCTGGACGGCTCCCGGCACGGTCTCCCCCTGGGCCAGCGCCGCCAACGCCGCGAGGGCACCGGCGCGGTCCTCGGCGGCGACCGCGGCGCGGTGCTCGAAGGCGGTACGGGTCGTGGCGAGCGAGAGCGCGATGTCCGCGGCGGCGACCTCCCGCCGCTCCAAAAGGAACTCCCGTAGTACCGCGGCCTGTTCACGCAGCGCCTGCGGCGTCCTGGCGGACAGGACCCACGGGAGCACCGCCGCCGGTCCGCCGTGCGCGTCGGGCACCGTCGCGTCCGCGGCCGGTTCCACGGGGGCGGGCTGCTCCAGGATGAGGTGCGCGTTGGTGCCGGAGATCCCGAAGGAGGAGACGGCGGCGCGGCGCGGGCGACCGGTCTCCGGCCAGGGAGTCTGCTCGGTCAGCAGGGACACCGCCCCCGCCGACCAGTCCACATGCCGGGACGGCCGGTCCACATGCAGCGTCTTGGGCAGTACGCCGTGCCGCAGGGCCAGCACCATCTTCATCACACCGCCCACCCCGGCCGCCGCCTGGGTGTGGCCCATGTTGGACTTCAACGAGCCCAGCCAGAGCGGCTGTCCGTCCGCGCGCTCCTGGCCGTAGGTGGCGAGCAGCGCCTGGGCCTCGATCGGGTCGCCGAGCGTGGTCCCGGTGCCGTGCCCTTCGACCGCGTCCACGTCGGACGGCCGCAGACGCGCGTGGTCGAGCGCCTGCCGGATGACGCGTTGCTGGGCGGGGCCGTTGGGTGCGGTCAGCCCGTTGCTGGCACCGTCCTGGTTGACGGCGCTGCCGCGAAGCACGGCCAGCACCGGGTGGCCGTTGCGCCGCGCGTCCGACAGCCGCTCCAGCAGCAGTACGCCCACGCCCTCGCCCCAGCCGGTACCGTCGGCGCCGTCCGCGAACGCCTTGCAGCGGCCGTCGGCGGCGAGACCGCGCTGGCGGCTGAAGCCGACGAAGGTACCCGGGGTCGCCATCACGGTCGCGCCGCCGGCCAGCGCCAGGCCGCACTCGCCGTTGCGCAGCGCCTGCGCCGCCAGATGCAGCGCCACCAGCGACGACGAACACGCGGTGTCCA
>NZ_JBSFYC010000137.1:0-7076 GCF_053595675.1 Streptomyces sp. NPDC002446
CATGAGCGGTATCGAGCACAACGCGGGAGACGTCGATGAGGCCGGCGTCGTCGAGGCGGTGCAGGACGGCCTCGTGCAGCCGGCCCCATACTCCAGCTCTGGACCAGATCAGGAACCGGCGATGGGCCGTGGACTTGGAGACGCCGAAGCAGGGCGGTAGCGCCCGCCAGGCGCAGCCACTCACCAGCACATAGATGATGGCCGCGAACAGCGTCTCATCAGGCGTGTCCTGGGTTCCGCCGCCCTGAGGCCGCACCTTCGACGGTGGGATCAGCGGCTTCGCGATCTCCCACAACCCGTCCGGAACAATCCAACTCCACGTCCCCTGCCCCATATTGAGGTCCTACCCCGCCGCACCACATGGGACACGGTCTAAGCATCCGAAGGAATCCGTTCCCATGCCTCTGCAGAACACCATCCGCCGAGCCGCACGTCGGCTCGTCCAGCTGTACCTCGACGCCGCGAAGGCCAACGCCGCCCACGGCCATACCCCTTGGGCCACAGGGCCCTTCGGCACCCTCAACGAAGCTCGCCGCACGAGTGGTGGCCACCGGGCATCCGCTCGTGGCTGCACCGGGACCCGTCATCCAAGCCTTCGCAGGCAGGTGCGGAAACAGTGGCACGCCTGCGGGACCCGACCCTTGGCAATGGCGGACCCGGCGGCAGAAACAGCGGCAGGATCGGCGGCGGAAGCGGGAGCGACATCTGCGTCGCCGCTCCCTTCGGGACCATTAGGTTCGTCAGTTGCCTCACCACCATGCCGACAGCGATATGCGACCTGAACCCGGGAGAACAGGTTCAGGCCCGGCTTGATCGTCTAGGGGGTGTCCGGCGGGAGGGTGACGGTGGCGACGGCGCCGCCCTCGGGTGGGTTGTGCCAGCTCAGACGGGCACCGATCACTCCAGCCTGCCCGGTGACGATGGCCAGGCCCAGGCCGAGGCCGCCGTTGCCGCCGGTACGGAACCGCTGCGGGCCGTGGGCAATCAGCTCAGGCGGGAAGCCTGGGCCATGGTCACGGACCCGCAGTTCGAGGCCGTCGACCTCCACCACCACCGGCTCCGCGCCGTGCCGCAGCGCGTTGGTGACCAGATTGGTGACGACACGATCGAGGCGGCGCGGGTCCGTCTCCCGCACGCTGTCGCGGATGACCTCCACGGCCACCACCGCCTGCGGCCGGTCGGCCCGCACGCCTGCGACCACGCGCCGGGCGAGCGCGGCGAGTTCCACCTCACTCGGATCGGCACGCTCGCCCCCATTGTCGATCCGAGCCACCTCTATGACGTCCTCCATCAGGTCCCGCAGCCGCACGGCGCGCTCGCGGACCATCTCGGTCGGACGGTCGTCCCCCGTGAGCAGGCTCGATGCGGTCAGGAGTCCCGCAACCGGGGTGCGCAACTCGTGCGCGATGTTCGCCGTCACGACGCGCTCGGACTCGATTCGGGCGGTGAGGGCCTGCGCCATCGCATTGACGGCCGCGGAGAGCTGGGCGATCTCGTCCCGCCCGCTCTGGGGCAGGCGCGCGTCCAGCTCCCCGTCCTTGATCCGGTTGGCCTGGCGGGTGGACCGCCGGAGCCGGCGGACCATCGCGGCCGCCAGCCCGAGGCCCACGACGCTCGCGCCGAGCGCGCCGACGACGGCGGCGAACAGCGTGGCCCGTGCCAGATCCTCGAAGAGGGTCTGGGGAAAGTGGCGGCGGAGAGTCAGCAGCTTGCCGTCTTCACCGCCCGCCGCCCAGACGGTCGTTCCCGTCTCGTCCTCGTCCAGATAGGTGGCCACCGTGTACCCGTCGCGCCCGACGTGGTCGCGCAGGCTCTCCGGTACGTTCGCCGGGTCAGCTTCGAGTCCGGCCGTGACCTGGCCCCCGGACGCCCGGTATTGCCGTACGGCCTCGTGGTACTCGGCGGAGACGCCGTCACGACGGTCGTCCTGGACGATCTGCGGGACGAAAGCGCCCGTCAGCATTGCCGACACCGCAGCCGTCACAGCGATCGTCATCCCGATCTTGAAACGCAGGCCCATCCGCAGGCCCGTCCGTATGCGTGTGCCCACATTCATACCCACACGCACGTTCTACGGCATGCTCGTCGGGGCCCAACCAGCGGGGCCTTCATCCCGCGGCGGTGCACGCGGAGAACGCTAGCGCGCTCGTCGACATGCCCCGGGCCGAGCAGGCGCCGTGACGCAGCCCGAAGGGGCTGAAGCGGTCGCCGCAAGCCGAAGCCACCCGCGGCAGTCGCCGCGCAGGAGAGCACCGCGGCAACGGAGGAGTCCGCCGCGCGGCTGGGGGCCTGCATAGGCACGACCGTCGGTCTCGCTCGCGCTAGCGCATTTTTCCGGCATCACCAAACCCGTCTTGGGGCCGCATCCTCGTCGTCCGCACGGCCCCAACCTCTGCGAGGTGCACTTCTCGTGGCGGAAACACGTCCGCACATCACCGTCAGCCACCACGACCGCTACGGCGTCGTGGCAGCGGCTTCGCACGAAAAAGTGGGCCTGAAAACCCCAGGTCAGGGCGCCAGTCGCCCACATCGTCAGCATGTACATCGACTACAAGGACACCGATCTGCTGCGGAAGTTCATCTCCGACCGCGGCAAGATCCGCAGTCGGCGGGTCACCCGGGTCACCGCCCAGCAGCAGCGCGAGCTGACCCGTGCGATCAAGAACGCCCGGGAGATGGCCCTGCTGCCGTACTCCTCCAGGTAACCGGGGAGAACCACCTCCCGGGAAACCGGGGAAACCGGGGAGGTCTGCCCGTGCCGGCGGCGATCGCGTCGCCGGCACGGGCATGCCCGGGCGGCGGGGTGAGCCTGCGTCAGGTTCACCGGGGGGCACGGCCTCCGCGGGCACGCGCCTGTGCCTGTCCCGGGGACGGTACGCACTGCGGCTCCAGCGCGGGCCCTGGCGCGGCCACTCCGGGCCCGCCGGCCCGCACCCAGGCGAGGATGGCGCCGGTGCTGTCCTCGCTCAGCGCCCAGCCGATCCAGGTCACCCGGCCGCCACGGCGCCGGCCCTCCCCGGACGGCAGGACGACGACGAGGTTGGCCTGAGCACACGGGCCCAGGCACTCACTCGTACGGACCGCGAGCCGCCCGCCCGACTCCGCCGCGGCGGCCCGGAGCCGGGCGAGCTGTCTTTCGTGGTCGGTGCCGGGGTGCTTGTGCGGGTTTCCGCAGCAGCAGCCGCGGCACACCACCACGGTGCAGGGGCGGCCGCGGGCCCCGTCGATCCTCGTACGGCCGTCCGGGCCGGTATCCATGAGCCGAGTCTGGGGCTCCGGAGCGGGATCGACCAGACCCCGTCGTCCGGATCAGGACATCCGCCGGCGGCCGCCCGGCGCGGTCGCCGCGGCTACTGGCGCACGGCGGCCTGACACTCCGCGACGATCAGCCGTCCGTCACCGTCGTGGTCCAGCGCCGCGAACGCCTGCTCCGCCTGAGTCTCCGAGAAGCCGGTCGCGCGCTGCAGAGCGGTGAACTCCGCCCGGTTCACCACACCGTCCCCGTCCGCATCGGCCAGGGCGACGGTCGCGGCGATCGACGGCCACACCACCCGGCCGATCTCGCCCGACTCGCTGGCCCGCATGAACGCCGCGATGAACTGCTCCCGGTCCATCCGGCCCTCGGCCTCGACGCCCGTCAGGGCGGCGAGCTGCTCGAAGATGTTGCGCATCCCGGCGTGGACCGCCTGCGCCTTGGGCGACTCCGGCGGTTCGCCCGCGGCGTCGCTCATCCGCCGCGCCCGCTCGGTGAAGTCCCGCACGGTCAGGTAGCCGTCGCCATCGGAGTCGTACAGGGAGAAACGGTGCTCGTACTCCGCGCGCAGGGCATCGGTGATCATGCGTCATCCCTTCTGAACGTGGTGGCTCCCGCAGGAGCCCGGAGAGGCGGCCGATCGCATCCGGCACGATCACCACCGAGAGCACAGTAAGTCGCGAAGTGCTGACCGAGGGTCATCGACGTGGCGTGCGCGCCCGACCCCACGCGTGTGCGCGCCCGACCCCACGCGTGTGCGCCGTCCGACCCCACGCGTGTGCGCCGTCCGATCGCGGCCGGCCATGAGCTCGTGGCCGCCAGGGCCTGCCCGATACACGGCTACGCGGCCCTAGCGGAACGTCCGCCGGTAGGTGTGCGGGCTGACGCCGGTGGTGCGCTTGAAGCGGTCGCGGAAGGTGGTGGGGGAACCGAAGCCGACCTGCGCGCCGATGCGTTCGACCGAGTGGTCGGTGGTCTCCAGCAGGTGCTGCGCCCGGCGGACACGGGCTCGGTGCAGCCACTGGAGCGGCGTACTGCCGGTCTGCTCGCTGAAGTGCCGCAGCAGGGTGCGGGTGCTCAGACCCGCGTGGGTGGCGATATCCGTCAGGGTGAGGTCCTGGGCGAGGTTGTCCTGAAGCCAGCCCAGCAGAGGTTCGAGGGTCGAGCCGCGGGGCGTGGGCGGATGCGGCTGGACGATGAACTGGGCCTGGCCGCCCTCGCGTTCCAGTGGCATGACGGACAGCCGGGCGGCGTCGGCGGCGACCGCGGATCCGTAGTCACGGCGGATCATGTGCAGGCACAGGTCCAGTCCCGCTGCCCCGCCGGCGGAGGTCAGGATCTGCCCGTTGTCGACGTACAGCACGTCCGGGTCGACGTCGATGTCCGGATAGGTGGCGGCGAGATGGGCCGCGCCGATCCAGTGGGTGGTGGCGCGCAGTCCGTCGAGGAGCCCGGCGGCGGCGAGGACGAACGTGCCCACGCAGATCGAGGCGATACGGGTGCCGTCGGCGGCGGCGCGGCCGAGGGCCTGGCGGACGGCGGGCGACAGGACGCCGGATTCGTCGGTCGTACCGGGCACGATGATCGTGTCGGCATCGCGGAGGGCGTCCAGGCACCATGGGGCGCGCAAGGTGAACAGCCCCGCGTCGACCTCGGGCTGCTCGGCACAGACGCGTACGCGGTAGCCGGGACGGCCGTCGGGCAGCCTGCTGCGGGCGAAGACCTCGATGGGGGTGGAGAGGTCGAAGGGGATCACCTGATCCAGGGCGAGCACGGCGACGGTGTGCATGGCGGCAATCTACCCGTCCGCCGGATTCACGCCGAGGGACGCCGAGGGGCTTCTCCTGCTGGTTCCCGGGCGGGATGCGGCCGTGCGGCGGTTGGCGATATCCCGTTGAAGTATGTCGATCTCGCTACTGGGGGCGCGTGGCGGTGCTGACTACCGTCATGGGCGGTCAGGTCAGACATCAGCGATCGGACCGCCTGTCACGCCACAAAAGGGAACAACGCATGCATGCTCAGATCGTCCTGTTCGACGGCTTCGACCCGCTCGACGTCATAGCCCCCTACGAGGTGCTCCACGCGGGCGGCCTCGCGTCCGGCGGCGCCGTGACCGTCGCACTCGTCTCCGCCGAGGGGCCGCGCGAGGTCGTCAGCGGCATCGGCGGCGTGACGCTGACGGCGACCGCCCGCCTGGAACCGGAGCGGGCCGACCTGGTCCTGGTCCCCGGCGCGGCGGGCCGGATGAGCGGGCCGGGCGCGGAGGCCGGTGGTGGTGGCGTCGGCGGTGGCGCTGTGGGCAGTGGTGGTGTCGGCGCCGGTGGTGGTGTCGGCGCCGGGATCGGTGACCCCGCCGGAGAGAGCGCCGGTGGTGAGAGCATCGCCGCGGTGCTCGGGCGTGCGGTGCGGACCGAGCTGCCCCCGCTGCTCGGGGCGGCGATGGACGACGCCGGGGTGACGGTGGCCACCGTGTGCGGAGGCTCGCTCGTCCTGGCGATGGCCGGACTCCTGGAAGGCCGCAGCGCCACCACCCACCACCAGGGGATGGACCTTCTGGAGGCGGCCGGGGTGCGCACGGTGGCGGCCCGTGTCGTCGACGACGGCGACCTGGTCACCGGTGCGGGCGTCACCTCCGGCCTGGACCTCGGGCTGTATCTGCTGGAACGCGAGGTGGGGCCCCAAGTCGCCCACGCGGTGGAGCAGTTGTTCGCCCATGAGCGCCGTGGCGTCGTATGGCGCGACCGCGGTCCGGCGCCCGTCGCCGTCTGAGGAGCGCACCGTGACCAAGTTTCTGCTCTCGCTGCACGTCCTGGCCGCCCTCGTCGCCATCGGGCCGGTGACCGTCGCCGCCAGCATGTTTCCGCCCGCCGCCCGGCGCGCCCACGCGGCCGGCCCCGACGCCGCCGCGCTCGGTACGGTCCGGCTCCTGCACCGTATCTGCCGGGTCTACGCCGGAATCGGCCTGGCGGTCCCGGTGTTGGGGTTCGCCACCGCCAGCAGCCTCGGCGTCCTCGGCGACGCCTGGCTCATCGTCTCGATCGTGCTGACCGCGGCGGCCGCCGGCATCCTCGCGCTGCTCGTCCTGCCCCGCCAGGACGAGCTGCTGGAACAGCTCGACGAGTCGACCGCCACCGCCCCCGCCGTCCACCGCACCACGGCCCGGCTGGCCATGCTCACCGGGCTCTTCAATCTGCTGTGGGCCACGGTGACCGTCCTGATGATCATCCGTCCCGGTTCGACGACGGGAGCCTGACATGCCGCGTACCACCTCGGCGCGTCCGCGCCGGGCGCTGCGGATCGCCGCGGCCGTCGAACTCATCACGCTCGCGGTGCTGCTGGCCAACCTCGCCACCGCCCACCTGCCGGCGGTCTCCTCGCTGACCGGCCCCACCCACGGCTGCGCCTATCTGTTCACCGTCGTCGCCGTGGCCCGTGACCCGCGGCGCACGCCGCTCGCGGTCGTCGTGTCCCTGCTGCCTGGGGTCGGCGGCCTGCTCGTGGTACGCAGACTCACGGGGGCCGGAACCGGAACCGGAACCGGGGCCGGGGCCGGGTCCGGGTCCGGGTCGGGGTCCGGGTCCGGGTCGGGGTCGAGGTCCGGGTCGGGGTCGGGTGCCGGTCCCGGCATCGGCACCGGCACCGGCACCGGCACCGATGCGCGTACGGGCGTCTCGTCGGATTCGCATCCGACACGGGTGGTATGACGGGTCGTCAGTCCCAAGGTGCGCGCCCCGGGCGGCCGTTCAGCGGCCGGCAGCAGCGCCTCGACCGCCGCCATCAGGTGATGCGGGACGCGACTGCACGCTGGCCGCGCGAGGCCGAG
>NZ_JBSFYC010000138.1:0-6621 GCF_053595675.1 Streptomyces sp. NPDC002446
GGGTGCCGCCGCGGCCCAGGGCCGGTAGTAGCTCGCGCTGCCGCCGCCATGCGGAAACAGCAGCACTCGGGCCCGGGCGTACGGCCGCGGCGCGACAACGGCGACAAACCCCCACGGCGGGCCAGCCGAAAACGTGGGCAGCAGGCAAAGCGCAGCGTCAGCGCGGCGCCTCCGGCGGCCGCTGCCGCGGCATGTTCGGCCGCGCACGATGCGGCACCGCAAACCGCCCCGGCGGCCCGGCCCCCTCCGGCCGCGCCGCCCACGGCACCATCGCCTGCGCGGCCTGCGGCACCGGACCGGCCCGGAACTCCGCCATCCAGTCGGCCGTCTCCGTCCGCACCAGCTCACCGAGGTCCTCGTTGAACCGCCGCAGCACGCCCAGGCACCGCTCCGCCGCCTCGCTCGCCGTGCCCTCCGTCGGCCCGAGCACCTCGCGTACGCCCTCCGACGCCCAGTCGAACTGGAGCGCCTCCAGCCGCCGGTGGATCGCCTGGGCGGTCGCCAGATCCCGCATCCAGCCGACCGTCACCCCGAAGTACCGGTCGCAGGCCACGCACACCGCCGCCAGCAGCAGCGACAGACAGCCCCAGGGCGCCCCGCCCCGCCACACCCCGGCCAGATCCAGCAGCGGCAGCGTCCCGCCCACCGTCACCCCGGCCGCGGCCCCCAGCCGCAGCACCCGCGCGCCGCGGCGCTTGGCCAGCCGGTCGTGCAGATACCAGTCGGCGGCGCGCAGCGCGCCCTCCTCGGTCCATAGGTAGAGCGCCTCCAGCCGGCCGCCCGGCTCGCCCCAGTCGCCGGACGGAAAGGCCCGCCCGGTGAGGTCCCGCCGGCCGCGGCTCCCGTACCACCGAGGGGAGCGGCCGTCCTCCCGAGGGGGCCCCTCGGGCTGCATCTCCGGCTGACTCACCCGTGCACTCCCTCTCTACGCTCTCTGCTGCGCTCCGCGGGAACGTGCGCTCCGCGGGAACGTGCGGTGCGCGCGTGACCTGTGCGGTGCACGCGTGACATACGTGACGGCCGTCGCGCACAGCCCCTTCCTACCGCCGAACGGCTGGCACCAGCCGCAAGATCACGCTATTTCCGCCCAGAAGTGGTGCGACGTCGGGTATAGGGACACCGGGGATCTCACCCGAAAGAGTTGCCGCCGCGGCCGCGGACGGTTTCCGTCGGTTTCCGGCCGCCGTGCCGCGCTTGTGCGATCGCGGTAAGGCCGACGTCCGGCCTTCTGGTGCGTTCGTCTAGGCTGCCACCGTGAAGGTCCTCGTCATCGGCGGCGGCGCCCGCGAACACGCCCTGTGCCGCTCTCTGTCCCTCGACCCCGACGTCACCGCGCTGCACTGCGCTCCCGGCAACGCCGGCATCGCCGAGGTGGCCGAACTGCACGGGGTCAACGCCCTCGACGGCCAGGCCGTCGCCGAACTCGCCGCCGGCCTGGAGGCCGACCTGGTCGTCGTCGGACCTGAGGCCCCGCTGGTGGCGGGCGTCGCGGACGCCGTACGCGACCGCGGCATCCCGGTCTTCGGCCCCTCGGCCCAGGCCGCCCAGCTGGAGGGGTCCAAGGCCTTCGCCAAGGACGTGATGGCCGCCGCGGCCGTCCCCACCGCCCGCAGCTACGTCTGCACCACCCCGCAGGAGATCGACGAGGCGCTGGACGCCTTCGGGGCGCCGTACGTCGTCAAGGACGACGGCCTGGCCGCCGGCAAGGGCGTCGTGGTCACCGACGACGTCGAGGCCGCCCGCGCCCATGCGCTGGCCTGCGACCGCGTCGTCATCGAGGAGTTCCTCGACGGCCCCGAGGTCTCGCTCTTCGCGGTCACCGACGGCGAGAGCGTCGTCCCGCTCCAGCCCGCGCAGGACTTCAAGCGCGCCTACGACGGCGATCAGGGCCCCAACACCGGCGGCATGGGCGCGTACAGCCCGCTGCCCTGGGCCGACCCCAAGCTGGTCGACGAGGTGCTGGCCACGGTCCTGCAGCCCACCGTCGACGAGCTGCGCCGCCGCGGCACCCCGTTCTCCGGGCTGCTCTACGCGGGCCTGGCGATCACCTCCCGCGGGGTGCGGGTGATCGAGTTCAACGCCCGCTTCGGCGACCCGGAGACCCAGGTCGTGCTCGCCCGCCTCCAGACCCCGCTCGGCGGTCTGCTGCGCGCCGCCGCGACCGGCAACCTGGCCGCGCTCCCGCCGCTGCGCTGGAGCGACGACGCGGCCGTGACGGTCGTCATCGCCTCCCACAACTACCCGGGCACCCCGCGCACCGGCGATGCCATCGAGGGGCTGGCCGAGGTCGCCGAGCAGGACGCCCCCGACGCGTACGTCCTGCACGCCGGCACGAAGCGCGACGGCTCCGGCGCGGTGCTCAGCGCGGGCGGCCGGGTGCTGTCGGTCACCGCCACCGGCGCCGACCTCACCACCGCCCGCCAGCGCGCCTACCGCGCCGTGGGCCGGATCTCCCTGGACGGCTCCCAGCACCGTACGGACATCGCCGCCAAGGTCGCGGACGAGGCGGCACAGGCCCCGGGCGCATAGGGCGTACGGGGGCGCGCCGGCGGCCCGGCCGCGCGCCGCGCCCACGGCCCACACCACCCCGCTGCCGGTTCCCGGCTTTACCCAAAGCCATTCCATCGAGTGACCACACCAGATTCCGGCTGACGAGACGTACACCCCCAACTAGGGTGCCGCGCAGGCGTCCTGCAGTTTCCGTGGCCCGATACGGCCCGGTTGCCGCGGCGGCGTCCGGCAAGTGGCTCACCGGCATTGCGATGTCAGTGGCCAGTGCCACAGTGGTGGTGAGCGAGCTCGCTCGCACCACAACGCGCAATGTTCGAAGACGTCCGTCCCGTGTTCTCTCCGTCCGGCTCCATCAGGACAGCAGGGGGTGTACAGGCTCGTGGCAAGTCCGGAAACAGGCGTCCTGGCGGCGCGTGCCCGCGCCCTTGCGGTGCTGCGGGTCCGCGGCGCGGCCCTGGCCGTGGCGCTGCTGCCCGCAGCCGCGGCGGTGGTGCTGTTCGCCGGCCGGGTGAGCGGCCATCTCGGCGCGGGCGGCGGCTGGGACCTCGCCCGCTGGATCGTCAGCGGCGTCGCGGTGCTCAGCCTGCTCCTCGCGGCGCTGGTCACGGCCGTCGTCGTGCGCGCCCGGCCGGCGCTGAGCCCCTCCGTCCCGATCTCCGAGAAGTCGGCGCCCGACCTCTACCGCCTGGTCCGCGACCTCGCCGACCGCCTGGAGGTCCCCGCGCCGTCCGCCATAGCGCTCACCCCGGACTGCGACAGCTGGCTGGAGGACCGTACGCACCGCGCCCACGGCCCGCCGGAGGGCGGTGACCGGCCCGCGGCCGAGGCCCGCCGGGCGCCCGAGGCCCCGGTCCTGGTCATCGGCTCGCCGTTCCTGTGGTGGATGCGGGTCGCCGAGCTGCGCGCCCTGCTCGCGCCCGTCGTCGCCGGCACCGGCCCGTCGGCCCACCCCGACATAGCCGCCGCCCGCCGCTTCATCCGAGGCCTGGACGCCGCCGTCGCGGTCGCCGCCCACGCCGAGGGCCCGTTGCGGGGGCCGGCGCTCCGCTTCGTCGGCCGGGTGGCACGGCTGCTGCTGCGGGCCTGCCGCGAGCACGCCACGATCATGGAGCGGGCCGTCGCGGCGGCCGCCTCCGAGCGCGCCCAGACCGTCGACTACGGCCTGCGGATCGTCGCCCAGGAGCAGGTCGGCCTCGCGTACGCGGGCTGGGACCGGCTGCTGACCCGGGTGGCGCTGCCCGCCTGGCGAATGGGCCGCTGGCCGTCCCGGCTCGACGCCGGCGTGGTCTCCGCGCTCACCGAGCTCTCCCGCCGCGACCGCCTCGCCGACGGCTTCGCCTCCCGTCTGGGCGAGCGCCCCGCCTGCGACCTCCTGGAGGAGCCGGGCGCCATCGACCGCGCCGCCTCCCTGCTGGCCGCCCGCCTCTTCCACGGCGGCCCGGCCGAGCCGGGACCCGACTGGTCACCGGTCGGCTGGCAGCAGTACCCGGAAGAGGTCGTGGACCGGAAGTGGCGCCTGGAGGCCGCCCGCCTGCACCGCGTCCTCGACGAGCTGCCGACCGCGCCCCTCCCGACGGCCCCGGAGCCGCCCCCCGCCGCCCCCACCCTGTCGTACGCCAGCACCCCGGCCCGCGGCCGGGCAGGCCACCGCCCCGCGGACCGGCCGGACCAGCACCCCGCCGACGGCCGTCCCACAAGCCCGGCGGCCACCCCCGCCGACCGCGGCACTGAGGGGCCCGCCGCGCCGCCCGCGGGCCCGACCCTGGCCAGGGTCATCGACCGGCTCGCCCATGACGAGGGCGCGGGTGACCTCGTCGCCGCCCGGCTGGGCGCGGAGGTCGAGCGCGAGGAGCGCGAGGAGGCGGCTCGTCAGGCCGCCCGCGGCAGCTCGGCGCAGGACGCCGCGGCGGGCGTGGCCTGGGGCGACGGTCTGGTGGAGGGCGGCCTTCCGCTGTTCCCGCTGCAGCCGCCCCGCACGGGCCGCGAGCTGCTCGCCGACCACGTCACGGCCATGGTCTGCTGCGCCGCCGTCGACACCGCCGGCGCCGCCCCCGGCCTCGACTGGCTCGACGGCCCGGCGCTGCTGGTCGACGGTGCCCGCCGGGCCGACCTGGGCCGCCCGGTGCTCAGCCTGGTCGACGACGGTGACGCGGAACCGCTCCGCGGCTGGCTGACGACGGTCGGCGTACGCCCCGAAAAGCCGGTCCGGCTGGTATGACCCGGGCAGCGGACCGCAGCGTGCGCCGGGGCCCGCGCCCGGCCGCGCCCCCGTGGCCGCTCCGGTCGGCGAACAGAAGAACGGACCCGTCACCCGCGACGGTTCGGACCACCGGCTGAATGTTCCCTTTCAGTTCGTACTTCGGGGCGGTGGCATCTAAATTCACGACGAAGGGTGACGAAGCGAGTGCGTAATGTGATGTGCTGGGGGAGGCCGGGTCCGCTCAGCCGGACGTGACACCGGCCCGATCGGCCGGGGCCGATGGGGGACGCGGGAGGGGAGTGGAAGGTGGCGACGGAACAGATCAGGCGATGGGAATCGGGCGCCCTCGCGCACGCGGTCACGGACCCGTTCGGGCAGGGGCCACTGCCCTGGCTGCGTGGCAGCGAGAGCTACTTCGACTCCGGCCAGATCATTCCCTGGTACGTCGACCCCGCCGTCGCCCAGGGGGATCTGCGGCTGCCCGCCCCCCGCAAGCACAACGGACCCCGCAGCGCCGACGACGTCCACCGCCAGATCAAGGGCTTCGCCGGCACCGGCGCGGTGGCCCCCGGAGAGGCGATCGACTTCCGGGTCTCGGTCGACCCGCCGCAGCCCTTCAGCATCGACGTCTACCGCATCGGCCACTACGCGGGCACCGGCGCGGCGAAGATCACCACCAGCCCACGGCTGGCCGGCATCGTCCAGCCGCCCCCGCTGACCGTCGACCGCACCGTCTCCTGCCACCACTGGTGGCTGTCCTGGCGCCTCCAGGTCCCCACGTACTGGAACCTCGGCGCCTACGTCGCCGTCCTGACCACCGCCGACGGCTACCGCTCCCACATCCCCTTCACGGTCCGCGACGACCACCCCGCCGACCTGCTCCTGCTGCTGCCCGACATCACCTGGCAGGCCTACAACCTCTACCCGGAGGACGGCCGCACCGGCGCCAGCCTCTACCACGCCTGGGACGAAAAGGGCGCCCTGCTCGGCGAACAGGACGCCGCCACCACCGTCTCCTTCGACCGCCCCTACGCCGGCGCCGGCCTGCCCCTCCATGTCGGCCACGCCTACGACTTCATCCGCTGGGCCGAGCGCTACGGCTACGACCTCGCCTACGCCGACGCCCGCGATCTGCACGCCGGCCGCGTCGACCCGTCCCGCTACCGGGGCCTGGTCTTCCCCGGCCACGACGAATACTGGTCGGTACCCATGCGCCGCACGGTCGAACTCGCCCGGGACACCGGCACCTCCCTCGTCTTCCTCTCCGCCAACACCATGTACTGGCAGGTCGAACTCTCCCCCTCGCCGTCGGGCCCGGACTCCCTCCTCAACTGCCGCAAACGCCAGGGCCCCGGCCGCCCCGCCCTCTGGCGCGAGATCGGCAACCCCGAGCAGCGCCTGATGGGCATCCAGTACGCGGGACGGGTCCCCGAGCCGGCCCCCATGGTCGTCCGCAACGGCGACCACTGGCTGTGGGAGGCCACCGGCGCCCACGAAGGCGACGAACTCCCCGGCCTCGTCGCCGGCGAAGCCGACCGCTACTTCCCCCGCACCAGCCTCCCCGACCACACCCGCCGCATCCTGCTCGCCCACTCCCCGTACCGCGACAGCGAAGGCACCCGCCGCCACCAGGAGACCTCCCTCTACCGCGCCCCCAGCGGCGCCCTGGTCTTCGCCTCCGGCACCTTCGCCTGGTCCCCGGCCCTGGACCGCCCCGGCCACGTCGACCAACGCATCCAACGCGCAACGGCGAACTTGCTGGACCGGATCTGCAAACGCGACTAGCTGCGCTTGGCTGGCTGCCCACGTTTTTGGCTGGCCCGCCGTGGGGGTTGCGCGTGGTTCGCCTGCGGCGGGCCCTTTCGCTGCGCTTTGCCGCGGCCAGCCGAAAACGTCGGCCGCGGCAAAGC
>NZ_JBSFYC010000139.1:0-6072 GCF_053595675.1 Streptomyces sp. NPDC002446
GGACGTAAAGCGAAGCAGTCCGGACACCCTGCCCCGGAGGACCGCCACCGCCACCCGAAAAGCCCCGCGCAGCGGCACCCAGCTCGCCGCAGGCGCAACGGCGAGAAACCCCCACGGCGGGTCAGCCGAAAACGTCGCCCCAGGCAAGGCGCAGCCGAATCAGCCAAGCGCAGCGGAAGCCGCTTCCTGTTCGGCCTCCACCCGCTGGTTCCAGTCGCGCTTGGTCGCCTGCCAGCCGTCCTCGTCGTGGCCGGTGCGCCAGTAGCCGGAGATGGAGAGGGACTCGCGGGGGACGCCGTGCTCGATGCGCAGCAGGCGGCGGAGTTCCTTGACGAATCCGGCCTCGCCGTGGACGAAGGCCTGGACCTGGCCGGCCGGGAAGTCCAAGGCCCGTACGGCGGCGACCAGTTCGCGGCCGACGGGGGCGCTGCCGCGGTGGAGCCAGGTGATCTCGGCGCCGGCCGGAGCGGTCAGCTCCTGGCGCTCTTCCGGGCCGGCGACCTCGATGAAGGCGTGTACCGGGACGCCCGCGGGCATCCGGGCCAGGGAGGCGGCGATGGCGGGCAGCGCGCTCTCGTCGCCGGCGAGCAGGTGCCAGTCGGCGCCGGGGTCGGGGACATAGGCGCCGCCGGGGCCGAGGAGGAAGATCTCCTCGCCCGGCTTCGCGGCCGCCGCCCAGGGGCCGGCCAGCCCCTCGTCGCCGTGCACCACGAAGTCCACGGTCAGCTCGCGGGTCTCGCCGTCCCAGGCGCGGACGGTGTAGGTCCGCGTTCTGGGCCAGCGGTTGCGCGGGAGCTCGGCGCGTATCCGGGCGATGTCGAACGGCTCGGGGTAGTCCACGCCGGGCAGCGGAAAGACCAGCTTGACGTAGTGGTCGGAGTACTCGCCCGCCGCGAACTCCGCCAGCCCCTCACCGCCCAGCACCACACGGACCATGTGCGGGGTGAGCTGCTCGGTGCGCTGCACCCGGGCGCGGTGCAGTGTGGGCTTCTTGCGGGTCGGACGCTCTGCTGCCACGGCGGTCTCCCCTGACGCGATGTTTGTTAGGTATACCTAACCTAACAGGTCATCGGTGGAGAGTGACGAGCAAGCGGTGCAGCGCGCCGCCGAGACCCCACTGTGCGGCCAGGGCCTCCAGGCGTTCGGGGTCGGCCGGTTCGCTGGGCAGGGTGTGGTCGGCGTCGGGGACCGGCACGTCGTCGGCCACCTTGACGACCTTCGGGGCGAGGGCGACATAGGGGCGCGCCTCCAGCAGGCGCTTGCGCTGGGCCGGGGTCACCTTCGAGGCGGGGTCCTCGGCTGCGGCCATGATGCCCGCGAGGTCGCCGTAGGCGGCCAGCAGCTTGGCGGCGGTCTTCTCGCCGACGCCCGGGACGCCGGGCAGGCCGTCGCTGGGGTCGCCGCGCAGCAGCGCCAGATCGGCGTAGCCGGGGCCGTCCACGCCGTACTTCTCGCGCAGCAGCGCCTCGTCGGTGAGCTGGAGGGTGCCGACGCCCTTGAGGGGGTAGAGCACGCGGATCCCGCGCCGGTCGTCGACGAGCTGGAAGAGGTCGCGGTCGCCGGTGACGATGTCCACCGGGCCCTTCGCCCGCGCGGTCAGGGTGCCGATGACGTCGTCGGCCTCGTAGCCTGCCGCGCCGATGCGGGCGATGCCGAGCGCGTCCAGGACGTCCTCGATGATCGGGACCTGGGGGGAGAGGGTGTCGGGGATCTCCTCTTCGTCGGGCTCGGCGGAGCCGGCCGGGGACTCCTCGGCGACCCGGTGCGCCTTGTAGGTGGGGATCAGATCGACCCGCCACTGGGGGCGCCAGTCGAAGTCCATACAGGCGACCAGCTCATCGGGGTGGTGGTCCTGGACGAGCCGGGCGATGAAGTCCAGCAGGCCGCGTACCGCGTTCACCGGGGTGCCGTCCGGGGCCTTGACCGATTCCGGTACCCCGAAATAGGCGCGGAAGTACAGAGAGGCGGTGTCGAGGAGCATCAGGCGTCGAGTCACACCTCGCATGATGCCGTATGCCCCATACGTCACACCGTTGTGATCTGGAACACCGTCGCGTTTGCGCCAGATAAAGGCGGGCAGGCGCGGACCCGGAGCGGACCCAGTGGAGATCCAGACCTTTCACGGGTGAAGCGGGCCGAACCCGTCCCGCACCACGACCTGCCAGCGGGGGTGGCAGGTCGTTTCTCGTGCAACAAGAGAGGTTTATGTGTCCAGGCTGCAAGCCGAGCACCTGTACAAGGTGTTCGGCAGAAGACCCGAGGACGCGGTCCGCTCCCTCGAAGCCGGCGCGAGCCGGGACGACCTGCGGGCCGAAGGCACCACCGCCGCCGTGATCGACGCGTCGATCGAGGTGGACGAGGGGCAGATCTTCGTCGTCATGGGTCTGTCCGGGTCCGGCAAGTCCACGCTGCTGCGCATGCTCAACGGGCTGCTGGAGCCGACCTCCGGAACCGTCCGCTTCGACGGCCAGGACCTCACCTCGCTCAGCGACAAGGAACTGCGCAAGGTCCGCTCCGAGAAGATCTCCATGGTCTTCCAGCACTTCGCGCTCTTCCCGCACCGCAGCGTGCTGGAGAACGCCGCCTACGGGCTGGAGGTGCAGGGCATCCCGCGCGCCGAGCGCGAGCGGCGGGCCACCGAGGCGCTTGCCCTGACCGGGCTGGAGGGCTGGGAGAAGTCCTGGCCCGACGAGCTGTCCGGCGGTATGCAGCAGCGCGTGGGCCTGGCCCGGGCGCTGGCCACCGACGCCGATCTGCTGCTGATGGACGAGTCCTTCAGCGCGCTCGACCCGCTGATCCGCCGCGACATGCAGGACCAGCTGCTGGAGCTGCAGAAGACCCTGAAGAAGACCATCGTCTTCATCACCCATGACCTCAACGAGGCGATGCGCCTCGGCGACCGGATCGCGGTGATGCGGGACGGCCGGATCGTCCAGATCGGCAGCGCCGAGGACATCCTCGTCCGGCCCGCCAACGACTATGTCGCGTCCTTCATCCAGGACGTGGACCGCAGCCGGGTGCTGACCGCCGGTGCGGTCATGGCCGAGGCCGGCACGGTGCTGGGCACCACGACCCCGGACGGGCGCACGCTCGCCACCGAGGCGGAGTTCCGGGCCGCCGCGCCCGCGAGCGTCGGCGCCGACACCCCGCTGGCCGAACTGTTCGCCCCCTGCTCCACCAGCACCGTTCCCGTCGCCGTGACGGACGACGACGGTGCGCTGGTCGGTGCCGTGGCGGCGGAGCGGCTGCTGGCCGTGCTCGGCGAGTCCGGCGCGGGCCAGGAGGCGGCCCCGGCCGCCGCCGTCCCCGGCCAGCCCACGGCGACGGCCGAGGACAGCGAGCCCGAGGGCAAGGTGATCGCCGGTGCCTAGGATCCAGATCGGCAACTGGGCCAATGACGCCGTCAACTGGCTGCGCGACCACCTCGACTGGCTCTTCACCCTCATCACGAAGGTGCTGAACGGCCTCTACGACGCGATCCACACGGTCCTCGCCGCGCCCGAACCGCTGCTGCTGGCCGGCATCCTCGCGGTGCTCGCCTGGTGGCTGCGCGGACTGCCGGCGGCCCTGCTCACCTTCCTCGGGTTCGCCCTGATCGACTCGGTCCAGCAGTGGGGCCCCACCATCGAGTCGCTCTCCCTGGTGCTGGTGGCCTGCCTGATCACCGTCGTGGTCGCCGTGCCGCTCGGCATCTGGGCGGCCCGCAGCCGGGTCGTCGGCGGTGCGCTGCGTCCGGTCCTGGACCTGATGCAGACCATGCCGGCGATGGTCTACCTCATCCCCGGCATCCTCTTCTTCGGCCTCGGTGTGGTCCCCGGCATCGTCGCCACCATCGTCTTCTCCATGCCGCCCGCGGTCCGGATGACCGAGCTCGGCATCCGGCAGGTCGACGAGGAACTGGTCGAGGCCGCCGAGGCGTTCGGCACCCACCCGCGGCGCACCCTGTTCCGCGTCCAGCTGCCGCTGGCGCTGCCCACGATCATGGCCGGAATCAACCAGGTCATCATGCTGGCGCTGTCCATGGTCGTCATCGCCGGCATGGTCGGCGGCGGCGGTCTCGGCGCGTCCGTCTACAACGCGATCAGCTCGGTCAACGTGGCGCTGGGCGCCGAGGCCGGCCTCGCGGTCGTCATCCTCGCCATGTACCTGGACCGGATGACCGGCGCGCTCAACCAGCGGGTCTCCCCGCTCGGCCGGCGAGCGCTGGCCAAGGCGCAGGCGGCGCTCGGCGGGATGAAGTTCCTGCAGTGGCGGCCCGCCACGTCCGTGGCGATGGTCGGCGTGGTCGTGCTCGCGCTGATCGCCGGCGGGATGGGCGTACTCGGCACGGGCGGCGGCAAGGGCGGCGGCAACGGCCGTCCGATCAGCCTCGGCTACGTCAACTGGGACGAGGGCAAGGCCACCACGTACCTGTGGAAGGAGATCCTGGAGCAGCGCGGGTACCAGCCCAAGGTGCAGGCCCTGGAGGCCGGCCCGCTGTTCGCCGGGCAGGCCCGCGGTGACATCGACGTCCAGACCAACGCCTGGCTGCCGACCACGCACGCCTCGTACTGGAAGAAGTACGCGCACCAGCTGGAGGACCTCGGCGCCTGGTACGACAAGACCTCGCTGGAGATCGCGGTCCCGTCCTACATGAAGGACGTCAAGACCCTCGACGACCTCAAGGGCAAGGGCGGTGAGTTCGGCGGCAGGATCACCGGCATCGAGCCGGGCGCCGGCGAGATGAAGATCCTCAAGGAGAAGGTCCTCAAGGACTACGGCCTGGGCGGCGAGTACCGCGTCCAGGAGTCCAGCACCGCCTCCATGCTCAGCGAGCTGGACCGCTCCATCCGCCGGAAGAAGCCGATCGCGGTCACGCTGTGGTCGCCGCACTGGGCGTACGACAAGTACCCGCTCACCAAGCTGAAGGACCCCAAGGGGTCGTTCGGCTCCGGTGACGGTCTGCACCTGCTCGGCCGCAAGGGCTTCGCGAAGGACGAGCCCGAGGTCGCGAGGTGGATGAAGAACTTCCACCTGGACGAGAAGCAGCTCACCAGCCTCGAGAACGACATCAAGAGCGCCGGCGAGGGCCATGAGCAGGACGGTGTCCGTACCTGGCTGAAGAAGCACCCCGGCCTGGTCGACAAGGTCGCGCCGGGCGGCAAGGCCGCGTACGCCAAGGGCCGGGACGCGGGCAAGGCACCGAACATCGGCTACCCCGCGTGGGACGAGGGGATCGCCACCACCTACCTGTGGAAGAACGTCCTGGAGAAGCGCGGCTACCGGCCGAACATCCGCAACCTCGACATCGGACCGATGTGGACCGGGCTGTCCACGGGGCAGATCGATGTGGAGACGGACGCCTGGCTGCCGGTCGCGCAGAAGCAGTACTGGGACAAGTACAAGAAGGACCTCGTCGACGTCGGCGCCTGGTACGACAAGACGTCGCTGGAGATCGCGGTGCCGTCCTACGTCAAGGGCGTGCAGACCCTCGACGATCTGCGTGCGCACAAGGACGAGTTCAAGGGCAAGATCATCGGCATCGAGCCGGGCACGGGGGAGATGAAGCGGCTCAAGGACACCGTCGCCCCCGCCTACGGCCTGGAGGACTTCGAGGTCACCTCGGCCGGTACCAGCGCGATGCTCGCCGAGCTGGACCGGGCGTACCACAAGAAGGAGCCCATCGCGGTCGTCCTGTGGTCGCCGCACTGGGCGTACAGCAAGTACAAGCTGACCAAGCTCGCCGACCCCAAGGGCACCTGGGGCGCCAACAACCAGATCAAGACGCTCGGCAACAAGAGCTTCCCGAAGAAGTTCCCGGAGTTCCACGGCTGGCTGAAGAACTGGAAGATGAGCGCCGAGGAGCTCGGCAGCCTGGAGAAGGCCATCCAGGACGCCGGCAAGGGCAAGGAGAACCAGGGCGTCGAGAAGTGGATCGACGAGCACCCGGGCATCGTCGACAAGATGGCCCCGGTGAAGTAGGCCCGCAGGGCGTGTGGTTCACCAAAGGTGCGGCGGGCCCCGCTCCGGCAGCTCGGACGGGCCCCCGGAATTCCTGATGCGTAATCAGGCCGCGGCCGGGAGTTCGGGACG
>NZ_JBSFYC010000140.1:0-5394 GCF_053595675.1 Streptomyces sp. NPDC002446
GAGGGGGCGGACCGTAGGACGGAGTCTGGAGGGCCGCACCCGCAGCCGAAAACGCCCCGCGCAGCGGCAACAGCCCGCCGCAGGCGCAACGGCGACAAACCACCACGGCGGGAAAGCCGAAAACGTGGGAAGCCAAGCCAAGCGCAGCGGACCGGCCTGGACGAACAAGGCGCCCCGCTGCGACCCTGGCTGTCGGGGTCGGCGGATCGTCCACCGACCCCGAGAGTGTGACCTTCATCACAACAAGAGCCCGTCCGCAACCAAATCCGCCTGTAGGTGCTGTTTACCAGCACGGAATCACAACACCCCTGTATGGAGCAGCTCGTGACATCGCCGGACAACCTTGCGCCCGATCCGTCCCGCACCCCGCAGCAGCCGCTCCAGTCAGACGGGCAGCAGGCGGCGGGCGCACCGCGCCGCACCCGTCGGATGCGGCGCACGCTGGCCGTGACCGCCCTGTTCGCGGCGGGTGCGCTGGCTCTTACGGCCTGCGGCGGCGACGCCGAGGCCGGTGGCCATGACGACGGCAAGGGCGGGCAGGCGGGCGCCGATGCCGCGGCCGCCAAGGACGCCTCGGACGCCAAGATCACGGTCTCTTCGAAGAACGGCGCCACCGACGCCAGCATCAACGACACCGGTGTGAAGGTCACCGGCGGCAAGTTGACCGATGTGAAGCTCACCGTCGCCGACTCCGGGGCCGAGGTGGCCGGTGCCATATCGGCCAACGGCAAGTCCTGGAAGCCCGGCGTCCAGCTGGAGCGCGGCACCAAGTACAAGCTCGTGGCGAATGCCAAGGACTCCAAGGGCCGTTCGGCCACCGAGAACGCGACCTTCACGACGGTCTCCTCGGCCAACAGCTTCATCGGCAGCTACACCCCCGACAACGGCAAGACCGTCGGCGTCGGCATGCCGGTCTCCTTCAACTTCGACAAGGTGATCACCAACAAGAAGGACGTCCAGTCCCACATCAAGGTGACCTCCAGCAGCGGCCAGCAGGTCGTCGGCCACTGGTTCGGCTCCCAGCGCCTGGACTTCCGCCCTGAGGAGTACTGGAAGGCCGGCTCCAAGGTCACCATGCAGATCGACCTGGACGGCGTGAAGGGCGGCAACGGCATCACCGGTGTGCAGTCCAAGACGGTGTCCTTCACGATCGGGCGCTCGCAGGTCTCCACGGTGGACATGAACACCCAGACCATGACGGTCAAGCGGGACGGCAAGACCTTCAAGTCCATCCCGATCTCCGGCGGCAGCCCCGAGAACCCCACCTACAACGGCCAGATGGTGATCTCGGAGAAGTTCGAGCAGACCCGGATGGACGGCTCGACGGTCGGCTTCACCAAGGAGAACGGCAAGGGCGAGTACGACATCAAGGACGTTCCGCACGCCATGCGGCTGTCCTCGTCCGGCACCTTCATCCACGGCAACTACTGGGGCTCCCCGTCCATCTTCGGCAAGGCCGGCACCAGCCACGGCTGCGTCGGCCTGGAGGACAACAAGGGCGGCGGTGGCGACACCCCGGGCAAGTGGTTCTTCAACGAGTCGCTGGTCGGCGATGTCGTCATCGTGAAGAACTCGGACGACCGGACCATCCAGCCCGACAACGGCCTCAACGGCTGGAACATGTCGTGGTCGCAGTGGCAGGCGGGCAGCGAGGTCTGACGGACCGCGCCCGCGGGCGATACCCGAAGGCGGTGGCCGGCCCCGGTGAGAGGGCCGGCCACCGCCTTTTCGTACGCGCTCTCCGCCTCATGCCGCGGCCCAACTGTGTTGCCGATGAGTTCACTCGTGGCTGTGGAGGGCCTGATGCCGGTGGTCCTTGGGCGTGGTGCCGTAGGCGGCGCGGTAGGCGCGGCTGAAGTCGGCTGCGCGGGCGAATCCCCAGCGGGTGGCGATGGCGTGGAGGGGGACGGCGTGAAGTGCTGGGTCGGTGAGGTCGCGACGGGCCGCCTCCAGGCGCAGGCGGCGGATCCAGGCGGCGACCGTGGCTTCCTCGTCCTGGAAGAGGCGGTGCAGGTAGCTGGTGGAGATGTGGTGCGCGGCAGCGATCGTGGCGGGGGTCAGGTGCGGGTCGTGCAGGTGCTCCCGGATGAACGCCTGGATGCGCAGGGTGAGGGTCCGTCGGTGGGTCTCCGGGGGGAGGCAGTCACCGGCTTCGAGCAGATGGGCGAAGAGCGCGGCGGTCAGATCGGTCACGACCGTGCCCAGTCGGGGGGCGTCGGTGGGCTGGTACGGGGTGGTGTCCTCGGTGAGTCGGGTGAGGAACCGTCCCAGGAGGGCGCCCATCCCTTCCCGGGCCGACACCGGCGCCCCGACTACCCGGCGGGCCATGTCTCGCGGGAGTGGTATCAGGGCCTTGGGAATCTCCAGCGCCACTGACGTGACCGGGGCCCCGGTGCTGTGGACCTCGTCCGGCAGCGAGGAAGAGTTGATGAACAGGTCGTACGGCGTGAAGTCGGTTTCCCGGTGCCTCCACGCTCCTGTCACTCTCCCGCGTAAGAGGAGCGCGAGGTGGTACGTCTCGGGGTCGGACTGCCGGATCAGCTTCGGCGTGCGCCGGAAGACCAACGGCTGGAACGTGGCAGACCACACGGTGACGGCACCGAGGGCCAGCACGCGCTGGGAAGCCCGGAAGTCATCGGCGTAGTCGCTGCGCAGCTCCATGGGCGCATGCGTGCGGCCCAAGAGCTCGGCCCAGTAGTCAAACCGGTCCGGCACAGGCACATCGTCACTGCGAAACACCAGGTCGTCCAGCAACAGCAACTCCCCCGATTCTGAAACCACAGGTCAAAGGGCTCCCACGCTCCCACCAGGTGATACACGGTGTGCTGGACGCCCCCGGTTCCCCGGTTCCCTGCCCCGGCGGCCGGGAGTGCGCAACGCCCGCGGCCGCGGCAGACGCCGCTCGGCCGGTCGCCGCGGCCGGCCCTCCCTCGTCCGCCCCCAGCGAGGCCAGCACCGCGCGGGCACCGGCGGCCCGCAGCTCCTCGGCGGCCCTGACCGCGTCGCCCAGGGTCGTCAGCGTCCGTTCCCCTGCCCGAACCCGTGGTTTCCACGCGATGCTACGAGTCGATTCCGGGAAGTAAACGGATCCGGACGTCAGTCGGACTCAAACGTGCATCAACGGGCATCGGCGATCCGCAGGCACGGCCCACGCCGCCCCGGACACACACCGGACACACAGGAGCCCCGACGCCGCAAGGGAGGGCACCGGGGCTCGTCCTGCCGGGAACGGGGTCTTACGCCGCCGCGTCGAACCCCGTGTCCCGTGCCATCCGCTTCAGTTCCAGCAGCGCATGCTTCTCGATCTGCCGGATCCGCTCGCGGGTCAGACCGTGCTGCTTGCCGACCTCGGTCAGGGTGCGCTCGCGGCCGTCGTCGATGCCGTAGCGCGCCTTGATGATCGAGGCGGTGCGGTGGTCGAGGCGGTCGATCAGGTCCTCCAGCTCCTCGCTGCGCAGCAGCGTGAGCACCGACTGCTCGGGCGAGGCGGCGGAGGTGTCCTCCAGCAGGTCGCCGAACTGGGTGTCGCCGTCGTCGTCCACCGACATGTTGAGGCTCACCGGGTCGCGCGCCCAGTCCAGTACGTCGGTGACGCGGTCGGGCGTCGAGCCCAGCTCGCCGGCGACCTCCGCCGGCTCCGGGTCGCGGCCGTTCTCACGGTTGAACTCGCGCTGCACCCGGCGGATCCGGCCCAGTTCCTCGACAAGGTGCACGGGCAGCCGGATCGTGCGCGACTGGTCGGCGATGGAGCGGGTGATGGCCTGACGGATCCACCACGTCGCATACGTCGAGAACTTGAAGCCCTTGGCGTAGTCGAACTTCTCGACGGCGCGCACCAGGCCGGCGTTGCCCTCCTGGATCAGATCCAGCAGGGGCAGTCCCGCGCGCGGGTAACGGCGCGCCACGGCGACGACCAGCCGGAGGTTGGAACGGATGAAGACGTCCTTGGCCCTGGCGCCCTCCTCGGCCAGCGCCTCCAGCTCCTCGCGGCCGGCACCGGCGGCATTGCCGTCGGTGATCTCACCGTCCAGGATCTGCTGGGCGTAGACGCCCGCCTCGATGGTCTGGGACAGCTCGACCTCCTTGGCGGCGTCGAGCAGCGGTGTACGCGCGATCTCGTCGAGGTACATGCCGACCAGGTCGCGGTCGGCGATCTCCCCGCCTACGGCGCGAACACTGTTGGCCCCGTCAGAATCGCTGCTGCTTTCCTGGCGACGGGCGACGGCACGGGTTGCCATGCGTGTGCTCCCTTTGCGATGAGTCGGTCGCGGGACGATGGGGCGAGCCGATTGGTGGTGCACCCACTGCGATGCTTGCCGGGTGGCCCGTCCGAAGGAAACAACGGCTGGAATCCGGACAGAATTCCCACGCGGCGCTTCTATTTTTCTGATCATGCAGTACCCTGCACCCCCGCCGAGGGGGTCACATGCTGCACAAGCAAGAGGAAGCGCAGGTCAGAGCGGCCCCGGAAGGGGACCTCCGCCCCCTTGTGGATCTTTACCAGCACCAGACCCGTGAGGCGTGCATCACCTTCGACGCGGAGCCCTCCGTACCCGGGCGGCGCCGCCCGTGGTTGCCTTCCCACCTCTGAAGACGGGACCCGCCGCTTTCTGGTTGCCCGCCGCTCCGGTTGACGGAAGGGACCCCCGGGTGTCGCCTGGACAGAGGGGCGATCGAGAGGAGCCCGCCATGGACCAGCACGCTCAGCGACACGGCGCGAGGGCCGCTCGCTCACACGGCACGGTCGAGGTCGAGCACGGCGCGACGGCCGACACCGGCGGCCGGGCCCCGCAGCAGCCCTCCCGGCTCGCCGCCCTGGCCGAGCGCGTCCCGCCGACCGTTTCGCTGCCGATCATCGCGGCCCTGGCCTTCGGCTGCTTCACGATCTTCCGCACCCACGCCGCCGGCATCAAGGGCGGCCCCGCCCTGCTGTACGGGGTGGCCGCGGCCGTCGTCACCGGCGTACTGGGGCTGATCGTGGTCCACTACCAGTCGTCGATGATCACCGAGACCCGGGCGCTGGCCTACGGCGCGCTCTTCGGCGCGGCAGTGGGCTGGAACTACAGCCTCGGCGGCGAAACCGTCCTCAAGTCCTGCGGCTTCGGCCTCGGCATGGGCGCGATCATGTTCGTCGTCTCCCTCTACATCTTCCGCACCCATCGCATCCGCGAGCCGCATGGCAGGCATAGGGCGGCGGCGGTTGGCTGAGCCTTCCCCTGCCCTTCCGCTGCGCTTGGCCTGCGCCCCACGTTTTCGGCTGTCCCGCCGTGGGGGTTGCTGTGGGTTCGCCTGCGGCGAGCTGATTGCCGCTGCGCGGGGCTTATCGGCCGCCGGTGACGGTCCTCCGGGGCAGGGTGTCCGGACTGCTTCGCTTTACGTCCGGACACCCTGCCC
>NZ_JBSFYC010000141.1:0-5244 GCF_053595675.1 Streptomyces sp. NPDC002446
ATCGGGTTCTCCATCTGGAGCGTGTGGTCGGTGATGGTCCTGTTCATGGGGCCGGAGTACGGCATCGATCCGGCCGGGAAGTTCTTCCTGGTGGCCGGACCTTTGCCTTGAAGTCGTCGTCCCATCGGGTGTGGCGTGTCTTGCCCTTTGCGAAGAGGTCTTCGAGGGGGAGGACGTCCTCAGCGGCTTTGAGGGTCTTGTTCGCCATTCTGAACGTCCGCTGCATGGGGCGACGCCGGTCCGAGGCGCCGTGGTCCAGGGCCTGCGCGGTGCCCGCCGTACGCTGCACCCCTGCGGAGAGCACCCGGCTCGCGGTTGCCTCCGCCTCCCTCTCGAACCGGTCGGACGGATCGCTCACCTTCGTCCCGTCCCCGCGGTCCGTGCCCGCGACCGGGCCGTTGCGCTGCTGAAGGACGTGGGTCAGTTCGTGAGCGAGCATATGGCGGCCCGCCGCGGAGGCTGTGTCGTAGCGGCCGCGCTGGAAGACGATGTGCGAACCGGAGGTGTACGCCTGGGCATGGACGGACTCGGCCGATTCATGGGCAGCGGTGTCGGTGTGCACGCGGACGTCGGAGAAGTCCGCCCCGAGTCGGCTCTCCATGTCGCTGCGGACAGGCTCGTCGAGGGGGCGGCCGGGAGTGCGCAGCACGTCGTGGACGGTCGAGCGCTGCACGGTGGGGGACGCGGGGTGTCCGCAGCCCGCGCCGTGCTGGTGCTGCTCCCGGCCGGCCATGACGGCTGAGAACGCCGCGTTGCCCACGGCCCGCTGGAGGACCGCGGCCGCCTCCGGGGTGAGGCGCTCCGCCTCTCCGGCCGCTGCCTGGCGCGCCGCGTCGGAAGCCGGGGCGGACGTCGTACGGACGGCGCGCGCCGCCCCCGAGCGGTCGCTCCCCGAGCCGGGTTGCCGGTCCTGTGCCCGCACGACGTTCCTCCCCCATCAGCACTGCTGCCGTTCTGCGCCCTACGCTCTCGACCTTGGCTGACGGGCGGGCACCGGCCCTAGAGACGAACGGGCGCCGTCGGGGGCAGAGCGCGCTGCCCGTTCGGTCATGTGGCGGGTGCCGCCCGCGCCGCGTAGGCCAGGTTCTGGGCGCGGATGACGGCGTCGAAGGACTGGTCGGTCCCGGCCGGGCCGTACAGCGCGAAGTAGCCGAGGGACTTGCCGTGCTGAAGTGCACTGGTGCGGTCGGCGGCCGACTCGTACGTGAGACTGTCGGGACCGTCGCGCAGGATGACGGCGGCGAAGTGGTTCGCCCAGCCGTCCGGGGCCGCTCCGGTCAGGTCGACGAAGTGGTTCTCGCCGACGGCGGGGGCGTCACGTCGCACGCTGAGGCCGCCGTCCGCCGGCCTGCCGATGAGCTGCGCCGCCGCTGCCTGGCAGTCGTTGGGGAGCGTGATGAGCAGCTCGTGCACCCGGCCCTCCTGGTTCTCGACGGCGGGGAGTCCGGCGAGGAAGTCGGCGGTCAGGCCCGGCATGACGACGGCGAGGTCCGTCAGCCCCTCCCGGCCGGTGCGTTCCGGGTAGGGGAACCGCGCGGCGACCCAGCCGCCGCCCATCGTGGCCAACGCCAGCTTCATGGCTTCGGCCCGCAGGCCGTCGACGGTCGAGCCCCGCGGCTCGGTCCGGGCCTGGAGCGCCGTCACGATGCGCCGGGTGAGCGCGATGAGCCGACCGACCTCCGGGGGATCGGTCAGGGACCGCTGGTATGCGGCACGCTTGTCGCCGCGCCGTGCCGCACTGTCCCCGCGCAGGGGCTCATGGCCGGCCCCCTCCGGGTTCCGGCCGGCCGCCCGTACGGCTGCCTCGGCCCGGGCCGCGTCCTTGTACACGGGCAGCACCCGGTACAGGGTGCGCTCACCGACCTGGACCGCCGGCCCACGCTCCAGGGTGATCGCCACCCGGTCCAGGGCGTCGAGGCGGTGCGCGGCTGCGGTGATCATGTCCGCATCGGCGTAGGCCTCGTAGCGGCCCCGGACGGCGATGCCGCCGTGCGTGGAGACCTTGTCGAAGCCGAGGGCGGCCGCTCCCTCCGCGTACCGCTGGAGGCGCTGCGGGTCCGCGTTCTCCGGCGCCGGGGCCAGCGCGCGGGCGACCGCCGCATTGCCCGCGGTCCGTTGGAGGGCGCGCAGGGCGTCCGGCCGCTGGGCGGACAGGGCTGTGGCGGGGGTGCGGGGGCGTGCGGATCCGCGGGTCGCGGTGCGTGGCGCCGAGTCCCCTGCCGCGGTCCGCCGTTCGTGTGCGTGCACGGTCGCTCCGTTCTGGCGGCGGGTGGTTCGGTGGTCCGTGGTCCGTGGTCCGTCCTGGAGGGCACCGCTGCCGATTTTCGGCCGGAGCGGGGGACGCCCCCAGAGGCGGAAGGGGAGCCGAACGGGCAGAGCGGTTGCCCTGCCGGACACCGGGGAGCGTCGGCGAGCACCAGGGAGAAGCGCCGGCCGGCCGCCGGAAGTGGGGGATCGAGAGGGGGGCCAGTATCGGACGTTCATCGGACGTTCTCGGGCCTGTCCTTGCGAACCGGTGTTCGTGCGCCGGGTTACGTTGGGTAGAGCCGGTACATCGGTGCTGGTCCAAAGGGGGGCGTTGCAGGTCGACAAGGGCGGGGAGCGAGCAGACGGTGCGCGGCGACGCAGACGACGCAGACGACGCAGACGATGCGGACGATCGGGAAGGCGCGGCGGAGGCGAGCGGGCCGGACCGGGGCGACCGGTTACGGTTTCAGCTGCTCGGCCCGGTGCGGGCCTGGCGGGGAGACCACCTGCTGCACCTCGGCCCGCCGCAGCAGCGCGCCCTGCTGGCGGTGCTGCTGCTGCACGCGGGCCGGCCCGTATGCGTACCGCAGTTGGTGGACGCGCTGTGGGGCGAACGGCCGCCGCCGCGGGCGGTGGGCACCCTGCGGACGTATGTCTCGCGGCTGCGCGGCCTGTTGGAGCCCGATCGTGGGCCCCGGCAGCACGCACACCTGCTGGTGTCGGCGGGCGGCGGCTACGCACTACGCGTACCGACCCAGGCGCTGGATTCCACCGGTTTCGAGCAGCGGCTGATCACGGCCCGCCGGCTACGGGGGGCGGGCGACACCCCGGGCGCATACGAGCAGCTGCAAAGGGCACTGGCGCTCCCGGAGGGCGTGGCGCTGGCCGGGCTGCCCGGACCGTACGCACAGCGCCAGCGCGACCGGCTCACCGAGCTGTGCGTCACCGCCCAGGAAGAGCTCTACGACTGCGCGGTGGAGCTGGGCGGCCATACCGGCGGCCCGATCGCCGGACTGCGCGCCTTCGCCGCCGAGCATCCGCTGCGCGAGCGCGCCCAGACCCTGCTGATGCGCGCGCTGCACCGCGCGGGCCGCCGGGCCGAAGCCCTCGCCGTGTACGCGGCCACCCGCCGCACCCTCGACACCGAACTCGGCGCCGCGCCCGGCGACGAACTGCGCGCGCTGTACGAAGAGTTACGCGCCGGGCCGCGGAGACAGGGGCCTGAGCCTGATCCCGGCTCTGGGCCGGGCCGTGGCCCCGCAGGCGATCGGGCCGGTCCTGACGGAGACCGTACGGGCGACGACCGTAGCCGCTGGTCTCGCCCGCCCCGCCCCACCCGGGACGCCCCGCGCGGCGCGCCACCGCCCGTGCCGGCTCAGCTGCCGCCCGACATCGCCGATTTCACGGGGCGTGCCGAGGCCGTCGCGCACCTGGCATCGGCGCTGAGCGGGGCGGCCGGCGGGCGGGCGCCGGTCGTGGCCACGCTCAATGGCCTCGGCGGGGTCGGCAAGACGGCGCTGGCCATGCATGTCGCGCACTCCGTACGGGCCCGCTTCCCCGACGGGCAGCTGTATGTGGACCTCCAGGGCACCGGTCCGGCTCCGGCCGACAGCGGCGCCGTGCTGACGCACTTTCTGCGCGCGCTCGGCGTCGCGGAGAACGCCGTACCGGACGGGCTGGAGCAGCGGGCCGCCCTGTACCGCTCGCTGATCGCCGACCGCGCGCTCCTCGTACTCCTCGACAACGCCCGCGACAGCGCACAGGTGCGGCCGCTGCTGCCCGGGGCTCCGGGATGCGCGGTGCTGGTCACCAGCCGTGCGCGGTCGCTCGCGCTGCCCGGTGCCCACCGCGTCGATGTGGAGGTGATGGACGAAGGGGAGGCGCTGGGGCTGCTCGCCGCGGTCGCGGGGGCCGAGCGGGTGGCCGCCGAGCCGGATGCCGCACGCGAACTGGTCGCCGCCTGCGGCGGGTTGCCGCTCGCCGTACGCATCGCCGCCGCCCGCCTGGCGTCCCGGCCGGGCCGGGCCCTGGCCGACCTCGTTGCCCGGCTCAGCGGTGAGCGGCGGCTGGACGAGCTGCGCGTGGGCGACCTGGGAGTGGAGGCGACCTTCCGGGCCGGCTACGACGCGCTCGGGCCCGGCCTCGCCCACGCCTTCCGGGCCCTCGCCCTGTGCGGCCTGCCCACCTTCGGCCGGGGCACTGCGGCCGCGCTGCTGGACACCACCGAGGACGAGGCGGAGGCAGTGGTCGAGGCGCTGGTCGACGCCGGGCTGGTGGAGCTGCACGGCGACGACCGCTACGGCTATCACGATCTGGTCGGGCTCTTCGCGCGGCGGCTGGCCGAGCGGTATGACAGCCCGGGGGAGCGGGCGGCGGCGCAACACCGTCTCTTCGACCATCTGCTGGCCACCGCCGTGAGCGCGGAGCGGCTGATCAGGCCGCACGGCGTCCCGCCCGATCCGCTGCGCCGCCCGGACTCCCCGGGCAGTACGCTCGCCGATGCCGACGCCGCGCGCGAGTGGCTGCACCTTGCGCACACACGGCTGTACGCGGCCGTCGAGCAGGCCTTGGACACGGCGCCCGGTCTGCTGGACTCCGCCGTGGACCCCCTCACCGCGTGGTCGCATGCGCTCAGCGGCACCACCCGCCGACGCGACCTCGAACCGCTCGTCCACCGCGCCGCGGAACGCGCCCGGCAGCACGGCGACGACATGGCCACGGCGCGCGCCCTGCGCCTCCTGCTGGAACCGCGGGGCGCGCCGAGGCGGGATGACATGACGCACCGCTGCGGACCCCGCCACCGTGACCGCAGATCCCGGCTCCCGAGCCGGCGCGCGGCTGCGTGCGCGCACTGTCGGGGATACGGTCGAGGGGCACCGGCTGTCGCCCGGCACGGCACCGGCGTCTCGGTGTGTTCGTCCCGGGCGGCTCGCCAGCAGTCGGTGCAGTCGCGCTGGGCGAGCCAGCGGGCGTACCCAGCACGTTGGTCGGCCGGGC
>NZ_JBSFYC010000142.1:0-4814 GCF_053595675.1 Streptomyces sp. NPDC002446
CAAGGAGTACGCCGCAGCCCAGCCGCTGGCCGGCGCCCGCATCACCGGCTCGCTGCACATGACCGTGCAGACCGCCGTCCTGATCGAGACCCTGGCCGCCCTCGGCGCCGAGGTCCGCTGGGCGTCCTGCAACATCTTCTCCACCCAGGACCACGCCGCTGCCGCCATCGCGGTCGGCCCCGACGGCACGCCCGACAACCCCCGGGGCATCCCGGTCTTCGCCTGGAAGGGCGAGACCCTCGAGGAGTACTGGTGGTGCACGGAGCAGGCGCTGACCTGGCCCAACTCGCCCACCGGCGGCCCGAACATGATCCTCGACGACGGCGGCGACGCCACCCTCCTCGTCCACAAGGGCGTCGAGTACGAGAAGGCCGGCAAGGTCCCCGCGATCGAGACCGCCGAGAGCGACGAGCACCGCGCCATCCTGGAGCTCCTCACCCGCACGCTCGCCGAGGCCCCGCAGAAGTGGACGAACCTGGCCTCCGAGATCCGCGGCGTCACCGAGGAGACCACCACCGGCGTCCACCGTCTCTACGAGATGCAGCGCGACGGTGACCTGCTCTTCCCGGCGATCAACGTGAACGACGCCGTCACGAAGTCGAAGTTCGACAACAAGTACGGCTGCCGGCACTCCCTGATCGACGGCATCAACCGCGCCACCGACGTCCTCATCGGCGGCAAGACCGCCGTGGTCTGCGGCTACGGCGACGTCGGCAAGGGCTGCGCGGAGTCCCTGCGCGGCCAGGGCGCCCGGGTCATCGTCACCGAGATCGACCCGATCTGCGCCCTGCAGGCGGCCATGGACGGCTACCAGGTCACCACCCTCGAGGACGTCGTCGAGACCGCCGACATCTTCGTGACCACCACGGGCAACAAGGACATCATCCTCGCCTCGCACATGGCGCGGATGAAGCACCAGGCGATCGTGGGCAACATCGGCCACTTCGACAACGAGATCGACATGGCCGGCCTGGCCAAGATCCCCGGCATCGTCAAGGACGAGGTCAAGCCCCAGGTCCACACCTGGACGCACCCGGACGGCAAGGTCCTGATCGTCCTGTCCGAGGGCCGTCTGCTCAACCTGGGCAACGCCACCGGCCACCCCTCCTTCGTGATGTCCAACTCCTTCGCGGACCAGACGCTGGCCCAGATCGAGCTGTTCACCAAGCCGGAGGAGTACCCGACCGACGTCTACGTGCTCCCCAAGCACCTCGACGAGAAGGTCGCCCGTCTCCACCTCGACGCCCTGGGCGTCAAGCTCACCGAGCTCCGTCCCGACCAGGCCGCCTACATCGGCGTCCAGGTCGAGGGCCCGTACAAGCCCGACCACTACCGCTACTGAGCCCGGGCGCGCCCACCGGCTGATCAGCACCCCTGATCCGCCGGCGCACACCCACAGCAGCCGGTAACCCCAGGCCCTCGCCCTCCACGGCGGGGGCCTGGCCCGTAAGAACCCCGCACACCACTGCCCGTCTCGGCCACCCCCACCACCGGCCGCCGCCCGAAGGACTGCACCCCCATGCCCCGCGGCCACTACTCCCTCCACGACCCGCACGACCACACCCCCCTCGGCGAAGAGCACTTCCACTGCGCCACCGGCCCCTCCGGCTGGCGCTACGTCTCCCAGATCACCAACCCCTCAGGCGACCACGTCGGCTCCGTCGACCTCACCCTCGACGAACTCGGGCGCCCCATCCGCCTCGAACTCCACGCCTCCGCCTGGCAGGTCCGCGCCGCGGCCCTGGACGGCGTCACCTGGGTACGCACCGACCCGACCGGCGAACACGCCACCGAAGGCAACGCCGCCGCCCACGCCTTCACCGGCGCGTCCCCCGCCTTCCTCATCGCCACCGCCCGTCTGCTGCGCCCCGCCCTCGGCGCCGGCGCCGTCCGCACCCGCCTCGTGGCCTTCACACCCCCCGTCCTCGCCCCCCGCACCCTCGATCAGTCCTGGGCCCTGCTGAAAAGCACACCACACGCCACTGACAACGCCCCCCTCATCGCCGACGAATACCAGGTCAACGACCTGGAGACCGGCGAACAGCACACGGTTCACCTCACCGGCGACGTGGTCCTCTCCGCCCCCGGCATCGAACTCGAATCCCTCGAATCCCCACCGTCGACGTTCACCTGACCGCCCCGTCCCCGCGCCGAGCCGCTCCACCGCCCGACCGCACGGCGTCCGGCAGACACCCCGACGCCACGCCGGCGCCACCGACCTCACACCGGCGGAGCAAACCCCGTACTACGCGGCGGCGGCCCGCCCGCGTCACCGGTGCCCGAGCCGCTCCCGGGCTCCCGAACCACCGGCCCAGGAACCCCCGCACCGCCACCGGCCGCCACCGTCCGCGCACCCCCGAGGGCGTCCGTTCCACCAGCCCCGGGCAGCGCCCAGGCCCCACCCGAAGCCGGCACCGCACCCCCGCTCCCGGGGACCACATCCCAGGCCGCCCCCGCCGACGCACCGGCCACCGACGCACCGTTCGCCGGCGCATGGCCCACCGAAGCTCCGGAGCCGACAGACGATCCAGCGCCCTGGCCAGCCGCCGTCCCGGCCACCCCGCCCCCGGCCGACGCCCCGAACGCCCGCCGCGCCTCCCGCGTCTGCCGCTCCGCGACCACCGCCGCCAGATACGCCGCCGGGTGCACCCCCGCTGGCCCCGGCACCCCGGTGAACCCCCGCAAGTCCTCCGCCAGGCGCCCCGCCATCGCCCCGCCGACCTGCGGATCCAGCTGCCCCATCCGCGTCAGGTACTGCCGCACCGTCAGCCACCACCCATCAGGCACCCGCGACAGGTCCAGCGCTCCGAGCTCCGCCGCCAGCCAAGGAGGCGGAGGCGGCAGCGCCGCGCCCACCTCCGCAGCGGGCATCCGCTCCCGTATGACCAGCGTCCCGGCGAACACATCCCCCACCCGGCGCCCCCGCGCCGAGACCAACGAGGCGATGGCCGCCACCACCCCCATGGTCAGCACGATCTCGATGGCCCCCAAGGCTCCCCGCACCAGCGCATGCCGGAACCGGATCGGCCCGCCGTCCTCCCGTACGACCCGCAGTCCGCAGATGACCTTCCCCAGTGACCGGCCATGGCTCAGCGTCTCGACCACGATCGGTATCCCGACCTGCACCAGCGCGAACGTCGCCACGGACACCGCCGCCACCGCCGCGCTGTCCAGCGACGACGTCGCACTCACCAGCAGCATCGACACGGCGATATAGATGCTCCAGGCCACGGCCACATCGACCGCCACCGCCAGCCCCCGACTCGGCAGCCTGGCCGGCCGCAGCCCCAGCACCACCGCTTCACCCGTTACGAGCTCACTCACGCCGCGCCCCACTCCTCTCGATCCGCGAAGTCCCGCCCACCCCGCGGCCGGACACGGCCAGTCTGCCAAGCTGACACGGCACTCACCCACGGCGCTGCGAGGAGCGACCCCGTATGGACCTCGATGTCTTCATCACGGCACACAGAGCCGAATGGGACCGCCTCGAAGCACTCCTGCACCGCAAGCGCCGTCTCACAGGCGCCGAGGCCGACGAACTGGTCGCCCTCTACCAGCGCACCACCACCCACCTCTCCCTCCTCCTCTCCAGCGCCCCCGACCCCGCGCTGACCAGCCGCCTCACCTCGCTCGTGGCCCGCGCCCGCAGCACGGTCACCGGCGCCCGCAAGGCCTCCTGGCGCGACACCGCCCGCTTCTTCACCACCGCCTTCCCGGCCGCGGTCTACCGCCTGCGCCACTGGTGGATCCCCACCGCGATCCTCTCCACCGTGGTCGCCGCCCTCATCGGCTGGTGGATAGCCGCCCACCCCGAGGTCCAGGCGGCCATCGGCGCCCCGGACGACCTCCGCGCCATGACCCGCCCCGGCGGCCAGTACGAGACGTACTACTCCAGCCACCCCGCCGCGTCCTTCGCCGCCCAGGTATGGACGAACAACGCCCAGGCCGTGGCCCTGTGCCTGGTCCTAGGGGCCTTCCTCGGCCTCCCCGTCCTGTGGATCCTTCTCCAGAACATGCTCAACCTGGGCATCGGCATCGGCCTGATGTCCTCGGCCGGCCGCCTCGACACCTTCCTCGGCCTGATCCTCCCGCACGGCCTCCTCGAACTGACCGCCGTCTTCATCGCCGCCGGCATCGGCCTGCGCCTGGGCTGGACCGTCATCGACCCGGGCCCCCGCACCCGCCGCACGGCCCTGGCGGAGGAAGGCCGCTCCGCCCTCGGAGTCGCCATCGGACTCGCCGCAGTGCTCTTCGTCGCCGGCGCCCTCGAAGGCTTCATCACCCCTTCCGGCCTGCCCACCTGGGCCCGCATCGGCATCGGCGCCGCCGTCGAGCTGGCATTCCTCCTGTATGTCCACGTCCTGGGCGGCCGCGCGGTACGCGCCGGAGCGACCGGCGACATCGACAGCACCGACCGCGACGCCACCCTCCCGACCGCCGCTTGATGTGCGTCGAACCCCCCTGACCTGCTAATCTCCTCCTCGCCCCAGAAGCCCGTTGACACAGGCAGCAGGGGGAGGTAGATTCGAACGGTTGCAACGAACTGGACAAGTTCACCTGCGACGGTTAGTCTCTTCTCCGCTTCGGCCGGAATTTCCATTCGGCGAAGCGCAAACCGACCGCTTACCGGAAGCCCCGGCCGATTCAATTCGACCGCAGCGCTTCTGATAAAGTCGGAAAAGCCAAAAGGCAAACCCCTCCGACGGGTAATCGGAAATGAATTCGGACCGGCAACGGAACGAAAGCGGATCTGATAGAGTCGGAAAGGCCGAAAAGCGAAAGCCGAACGGCCGACCCCGCTCCAACAGGGGCCA
>NZ_JBSFYC010000143.1:0-4671 GCF_053595675.1 Streptomyces sp. NPDC002446
GAGGACCGTCACCGGCAGCCGAACAGCCCCGCGCAGCGGCACCGCCCGCCGCAGGCGCAACGGCGACAAACCCCCACGGCGGGACAGCCGAAAACATGAACAGCCAGCCAAGCGCAGCGGAAGGGCAACGGCGACAAACCCCCACGGCGGGAAAGCCGAAAACGTGGGCAGCCAGCCAAGCGCAGCGGAAGGGTCAGAAACAGGGCCGCTCGGGGTCCAGCTCCGCCACCCCCTCCTCCGGCGAAGACGCCAGCGCGAAGTGCCGGCGCGGAATGCGGCCCGCGCGGTGCGCCAGGCGGCCCGCCGCCACCGCGTGGCGCATCGCGGCGGCCATCAGCTCCGGCTCCTGCGCACGGGTCACCGCGGAGGCCAGCATCACCGCCGCGCACCCCAGCTCCATGGCCAGGGCGGCATCCGAGGCGGTGCCCGCGCCGGCGTCCAGGATCACCGGGACGCCGGCCCGCTCCGTGATCAGCTGGAAGTTGTGCGGGTTGCGGATGCCCAGGCCGGAGCCGATCGGCGAGCCCAGCGGCATGATCGCGGCGCAGCCCACGTCCTCCAGTTTGCGGGCCAGCACCGGATCGTCGTTCGTATAGGGCAGGACCGTGAAACCGTCGTCCACCAGGGTCTCGGCGGCGTCCAGCAGCTCGATCGGATCGGGCAGCAGGGTGCGCTCGTCGGCGACGACCTCCAGCTTGACCCAGTCCGTGCCGAGCGCCTCCCGGGCGAGGCGGGCGGTGAGCACCGCCTCGCCCGCGGTGAAGCAGCCCGCCGTATTGGGCAGCACCCGGATCTTGTGCCGTTCCAGGACGGACAGCACCGAGCCCTGCACGGTCGGATCCAGCCGCCGCATGGCGACCGTCGTCAGCTCCGTACCGGAGGCGAGCAGCGCGCGCTCCATGACGTCGAGGCTGGGCGCGCCACCGGTGCCCATGATCAGACGGGAGCCGAAGGCGGTGCCGGCGATGGTGAGCGGGTCGGGGGCGGTGGCGGAGCCCTCGTAGGGGGCGGTGGGGGGCGTCCCCCGGAAGACCGCGGAGTCGGACATGTCGGGGTCAGCCTCCTTGGACCGCGGTGAGCACCTCGACGCGGTCGCCGTCGCCGAGCGGGGTGGTGGGCCACTGGGTGCGCGGCACCACGACTTCGTTGACCGCCGCGGCCACCCCGGCGGACGCCGTGGACAGGGTCGCGACGAGCCGGTCGAGGGTGAGTCCGCCGGGGATCTCGCGGGCCTGGCCGTTGACGGAGACCGAGACGGTGGGGGCGGGGGTGGCGCTGCTCATACGGGCTGTTCCTCCAGGAGGCGGGCGTGCTCGGTCCCCGGGGCGGCGACGCGGCTCGCTCCGCCCCGTTCAGGCGTGGGGGAGAAGCGTCCGGGAGAGAAGGGACGGGCCTCGTCGGGCAGGCTCCCGGTGGCGAGGACCTCGGCCATCACGTCACCGGTGACCGGCGTCAGCAGCACCCCGTTGCGGAAGTGGCCGGTGGCCAGGTGGAGGCCGGGCAGACCGCTCGGCCCGAGGAGCGGCGCGTTGTCGGGGGAGCCGGGACGCAGCCCGGCGCAGCTCTCCACCAGCGGGAGCTCGGTGATGCCCGGGACCAGCTCGTGCGCGTCCCGCAGCAGCTCGTAGACGCCGCCCGCGGTGACCGTGGTGTCCCAGCCCAGCTCCTCGCTGGTTGCGCCGACGACCAGCTCACCGTTCTCCCGCGGCACCAGGTAGAGCGGGTTGCCGCGGACGACGGCCCGTACGGTGCGCGAGAGGAAGGCGGGGGAACCGGTGGGCATGTCCGGGAGGCGGAGCCGCAGCACCTGGCCCTTGACCGGCCGTACCGGCGGAAGCACCTCGTCGGGTACGCCGGCCAGCCGGCCGCTGTGGCTGCCCGCCGCCAGCACGGTCTGGCCGGCCGGCAGCCGTGTGCCGTCGGCGAGCTCGGCACCCGAGGCGCGGCCGCCGGCGACGGTCAGCCGCTCGGCCCGGCTCCGGTGGAAGACCACCCCGGCCCGCTCGCAGGCCACCAGCAGGGCGCCCGCCAGCCGCCGCGGATCGACCTGATGGTCGCCGTCGACCCGCAGGCCGCCGCGTACGCCGGGAGCCAGCATCGGCTCCAGGCGGCGGCACTCACGTCCCGTGAGCCACTGGGAGTCCAGGCCCGAGCGGGTCTGCAGGGTGTGCAGTTCGCGCAGATGGGCGCGGTCGTCGGCGTCCAGCGCGACCGCGAGGGTGCCGCACCGCCGGTAGCCGATCGGCACCCCGGCGGCCTCCTCCAGCTCCTCGGTGAACCGCGGGTAGCGCCGTGCCGAGGCCAGATTGAGGGCCAGCAGGGTCTGCTCGCCGTAGTGGAGCTCGGTGACCGCGGCCAGCATTCCGGCCGCGACGTAGGCCGCGCCGCCACCGGGCGCCGGGTCGGCGACCGCGACGGTCAGCCCGCGGCCGGCCGCGCGCCAGGCGGTGACCAGGCCGATGATGCCGCCCCCGATGACGAGCACGTCAGGGTGCGTGGTGGCTGGTTTCGATCGTGTGGCAGATGGATGCATGGGCGTCCAGCCCCTCCCTTCGCCGGCATGACCCGGATCAGGTTCGTACGGTCGGAGGCCGGCCAGCCTCCCTCTCAGCCCGGTACGTCCGGGCTCCCGCGAGTGCGTGTATCCGTCACCCTAGTACGGGGGCACGAGGCGCCGTAAGGGAACGGCCGGTGGCCGGGCCCTGGCGCCCGGCGGTGACGGTGTGTCAGAGATCTCCTTGCGCGCTGCTGCGAGCGGCGTCGCACACCGTCCTAGAGTGATCTGGTGAGCGAGCAGAGCAATTCCTCCCAGCCTCCTGGCCGCACGCCGCGCGTCGTGATCGTCGGCGCCGGAATCGCCGGTGTGCAGACCGCGGTCGCCCTGCGCGAACAGGGGTGGCGCGGCGCGATCACGCTGCTCGGCGACGAGCCCCACCAGCCCTACGACCGGCCCCCGCTCTCCAAGGCGGTCCTGCTGGGCAAGGCGGACGGTTCCGCCTTCGACGTCGACTTCGCCGGGCTCGGCATCGACCTCCACCTCAGCCGCCGCGTCACCGCCCTGGTGCCGGACGCCCACCGGGTCGAGACGGCAGAGGGCCCGGTCTCCTACGACTACGCGGTGATCGCGACCGGCGCCGACCCGATCACGCTGCCCGGCAGCGAGGGCCTGCCCGGCGTCCACCTGCTGCGCACCCTGGACGACGCCGAGCGGCTGCGGCCGGTGCTCGCCGCCCAGCACGAGATCGTGGTCGTCGGGGCCGGCTGGATCGGCGCCGAGTTCGCCACCGCGGCGCGGGAGGCGGGCTGCGCCGTCACCGTCGTCGAGGCCGCCGACCGCCCGCTGGCCGGTGCGCTGCCCGCCGAGGTCGCCGCCCATATGACCGGCTGGTACGCGGACGCCGGCGCCGAGCTGCGCACCGGCGCCCGGGTCGCGGCCGTCACACCCGGCACGGTCACCCTCGCCGACGGCACGGCGCTGCCCGCCGACGCCGTGGTCGTCGGGATCGGAGCCCGGCCCGCCACCGCCTGGCTGGCCGGCTCGGGCGTCGCGGTGTCCTCCGAGGACGGCTCCGTGCTGGCCGACGAGCGGCTGCGCACCTCCGTGCCCGATGTGTACGCCGTCGGCGACTGCGCCTCCTTCCCGTCGGCCCGTTACGGCAGCCGTCTGCTGATCCACCACTGGGACAACGCACTCCAGGGCCCCCGTACGGTCGCCGAGAACATCGCCCGGGGCGAGGCGGAGGGGGTGGTCTACGACCCCGTCCCGTACTTCTGGTCCGAGCAGTTCGGCCGGTTCGTGCAGTACGCGGGCCACCACGGGGACGCCGATGAGCTGGTCTGGCGCGGCGATCCGGCGCAGGCCGCCTGGTCGGTGATCTGGCTGCGGGACGGCAGGCTCGTCGCGCTGCTGGCGGTGGGACGGCCGCGGGACCTCGCCCAGGGGCGCAAGCTCATCGAGCGGGGCGTGACCCTGGACCGGGACCGCGCCGCGAACGCGGCCGTACCGCTGAAGGCCGCGGCGAACTAGGGCCCACCCAGGGGAGGGCCGCCCGCGCGCGGATGGCGCCCGGTGTGGGCGCGTCGGCGGGCGTGTCGTCACCCTCCGGTGTGCCGGAAGCCTCTGATGGCGATGCCCGGCTACCGACTGTCAGTGCGAGGTGGCAGGCTTGTCCTGTGACCGAGATTGACGCAAACATCGATGGACTCGTCCCCGCCTGGCTCACTCTCCCCGACATCGCCGAAAAGCTCGGCGTCGAGGTGACGCGCGTCCGGCAGCTGGTCAAGGAGGGCCAGCTGATCGCGGTGCGCCGTGGCGAGAACAGGGTGCTGCAGGTACCCGCCGATTTCATCAAGGACGACAAGGTGGTCAAGGGCCTCGTCGGCACGCTCACGCTCCTCAAGGACGACGGCTTCACCGACGAGGAAATGCTGGAGTGGCTGTTCACCGCGGATGAGACCCTGCCCGGAACCCCGGCGCAGGCGCTGCGCGAGAATCGCGGCACGGAGGTGAAGCGCCGGGCCCAGGCGCTCGCCGTCTGACGCGCCCGGCGCGGTCTCGTCAGCAACCACACCAGCACCCGAGATACCAGACGGCGCCCTGGAGGAGAGCTCCGCGCCGCCGCTCTTCGATGTCCTGGTCGCTGCGGAAGGTCCGCCGCAGCAGCTCTTCGA
>NZ_JBSFYC010000144.1:0-4522 GCF_053595675.1 Streptomyces sp. NPDC002446
CTCCCACCCACAACGGGAGGGGGCGGGCCGGAGGGGCAGGGTGTCCGGACGTAAAGCGAAGCAGTCCGGACACCCTGCCCCGGAGGACCGCCACCGGCACCCGAAAACGCCCCGCGCAGCGGCAACGCCCGCCGCAGGCGAACCCAGCGCAACCCCCACGGCGGGCCAGCCGAAAACGTCGGCCAAGGCAAAGCGCAGCGGAACGCGAATTCATGGGAGGGTCGACCCGTGAGCACCGATAACCCCACTCAGCCCGCGCCGAAGGCGGCGGGCGTGCGGCTGGCGGCCGGGGCCGCCGAGCTGACCGTTGAGCCGGGCAACGGCTGCCGGATCGGCAGCCTCCGCGTCGGCGGTACGGAGCTGCTGCGGCAGGGCGCCAAGTACGGCTGTTTCCCGATGGTTCCGTGGTGCGGCCGGATGGAGCACGGGAAGTTCCGCAACGGCGGGCAACTGCACCAGATGCCGGTCGACGCCGCGCCGCACGCCATCCACGGCACCGGCCGCAACCTCCGCTGGCGCACCGTGCGTTCGAGCGCGACGCAGGCGGCCTTCACCTACGACCTCATGGACCCGGCGGCGCCCTGGCCGTATCCGGGGATGGTCACCCAGGTCGTCGAGCTGGCCGAGGACGGCGGCTCGCTCACGCTCACCATGGGCGTCGAGGCGGCCGCCGACTCCTTCCCGGCGCAGGCCGGCTGGCACCCCTGGTTCCTGCGGAACCTGGGCGAGGGCGGCGAGGACGCGCAGCTCGACTTCGCGCCGGAGTGGCAGGAGGAGCGGGGGGACGACCACCTCCCGACGGGGCGGCGGATCATGCAGAGGCCCGGTCCCTGGGACGACTGCTTCGGAATGCCGCGCGGGGTGGACGTCACCGTCACCTGGCCGGGCCGGCTGGAGCTGAAGGTCACCAGCCGCGCCGAGTGGGTGGTGATCTACGACGAGCAGGACGCCGCGGTCTGCGTCGAGCCGCAGTCCGGCCCGCCGAACGGCCTCAACACGCTGCCGCGCCTGGTCACCCCCATCGACCCGCTGGAGATCTCCACGACGTGGAGCTGGCGGAGCCTGTCGGGAAACACCGCCTAAGCTCGTGCGCATGAGTGACGACGTGCGCGGCGAGCTGCTGCAGCAGATCAAGGACAAGGCCGTGGTGCACGGCAAGGTGACGCTTTCCTCCGGCAAGGAGGCCGACTACTACATCGACCTGCGCCGGATCACCCTGGACGGCGAGGCCGCGCCGCTGGTCGGTCAGCTGATGCTGGACATCACCGCCGACCTGGACTACGACGCGGTCGGCGGGCTGACGCTCGGTGCCGACCCGGTCGCCACGTCGATGCTGCACGCCTCCGCGGCGCGCGGCCGGCGGCTGGACTCGTTCGTCGTCCGCAAGGCGCAGAAGGCGCACGGCATGCAGCGCCGCATCGAGGGGCCGGACATCAAGGGCCGCCGTGTGCTGATCGTCGAGGACACCTCCACCACCGGCGGCTCGCCGCTGACCGCCGTCGAGGCGGCGCGCGAGGCGGGTGCCGAGGTCGTCGCGGTCGCGACGATCGTGGACCGCGGCGCCGCGTCGGCGATCGCCGAGGCCAAGCTGCCCTATATCACGGGCTACCAGCTCGGCGACCTCGGCCTGGGCTGAAGGCTGCCTGAGGGGTGCGGTAGCGCGTAAGTACCGCTCTGATCTGCGCTTTTGTCGAGGGGCGCGTTGTTTCACGTGAAACGGCGCGTCCCTTTCGCATGACGGCTGGACGGGCGATGTGGAGCTCCCGGCCGAGTCTGGGAAGATGTCGTCCGGCGAAGTCCTCGCCCCCTGGTCAGGGCCAAGAACGCACACCCGCATACACAAGGAGCGGACAGATGCCCATCGCAACCCCCGACGTCTACAACGAGATGCTGGACCGGGCGAAGGCAGGCAAGTTCGCCTACCCGGCCATCAACGTCACGTCGACGCAGACGCTGCACGCTGCGCTGCGGGGCTTCGCCGAGGCCGAGAGCGACGGCATCATCCAGATCTCCACCGGTGGTGCGGAGTTCCTGGGCGGCCAGTACAACAAGGACATGGTGACCGGTGCCGTCGCGCTCGCCGAGTTCGCGCACGTCGTCGCCGCCAAGTACGACATCACCGTCGCGCTGCACACCGACCACTGCCCCAAGGACAAGCTGGACGGGTACGTCCGCCCGCTGCTCGACATCTCCGCGGAGCGGGTGGCCAAGGGCCAGAACCCGCTGTTCCAGTCCCACATGTGGGACGGTTCGGCCGAGAACCTGGCCGACAACCTGGCCATCGGCCAGGAGCTGCTCGCCAAGGCCTCCGCCGCCAAGATCATCCTCGAGGTCGAGATCACCCCGACCGGTGGCGAGGAGGACGGCGTCACCCACGAGATCAACGACGAGCTGTACACGACGGTCGACGACGCGCTGCGTACGGCCGAGGCGCTGGGCCTCGGCGAGAAGGGCCGCTACCTGCTCGCCGCCTCCTTCGGCAACGTCCACGGCGTCTACAAGCCGGGCAACGTCGTGCTCCGTCCCGAGCTGCTGAAGGACCTCCAGGAGGGCGTCGGCGCCAAGTACGGCAAGGCCGCCCCGTTCGACTTCGTCTTCCACGGCGGCTCCGGCTCCACCGAGGAGGAGATCGCCACCGCGCTGGAGAACGGCGTGGTCAAGATGAACCTGGACACCGACACCCAGTACGCCTTCACCCGCCCGGTCGCGGACCACATGTTCCGCAACTACGACGGTGTGCTGAAGGTCGACGGCGAGGTCGGCAACAAGAAGACCTACGACCCGCGCAGCTGGGGCAAGCTGGCCGAGGCCGGTATGGCCAAGCGGGTGACCGAGGCCTGCGCCAACCTGCGCTCCACGGGCACCAGGATCAAGTAGTCCCGTACGGGACCGAGGGCCCCGCATCTCCTGTGAGGTGCGGGGCCCTCGCCGTGCGCGCACCGCGGCCGGCGGGCAAGCTCGCCGTATGAGCGAACCGCAGGAGCCCGGGGCCGCCGGCGCTGTCCGGCTCGCCTCGGCGCGGGGCCGCTGGGTGCTGACCACGGCCGTACTGGGCTCCGGTATGGCGATGCTCGACAGCACCGTCGTCAATGTCGCGCTGCCGCGGATCGGCGAGGACCTCGACGCGGATCTGGCGGTGCTGCAGTGGACGGTGACCGCGTACCTGCTCACCCTCTCCTCGCTGATCCTGCTCGGCGGTGCGCTGGGCGACCGCTACGGACGGCGCCGGCTCTTCGTGATCGGCGTGGTCTGGTTCGCGGCCGCCTCGCTGCTGTGCGGCCTCGCGCCGAGCGCCGGGGTGCTGATCGCGGCACGGGCGCTCCAGGGCGTCGGCGGGGCGCTGCTCACCCCCGGCTCGCTGGCGCTGATCCAGGCCGTCCTCCACCCCGACGACCGGGCGCGGGGCGTCGGCGCCTGGTCGGGGCTCGGCGGGGTGGCGGCGGCGGTCGGTCCGTTCGTCGGCGGCTGGCTGGTGGACGGGCCGGGCTGGCGCTGGGTGTTCTTCCTGAACGTGCCGCTGGCGGCGGTGTGCGTGCCGGTGGCGCTGCGGTACGTACCGGAGACGCGGGAACGGGATGTCCGCGAGCGCCGAGGCTTCGACGTACGGGGCGCGGTGCTGGGGGCGCTGGCGCTGGCCGGGGTGACCTATGCGCTGATCGCCGCGCCGGGCCGGGGCGCCGCGCCGGGCGTGCTCGTGCCCGCGGTGGCCGGGGTGCTGCTCGGCGTGGTCTTCGTACGCGTCGAACGGCGCAGCCCGGACCCGATGCTGCCGCCGGCGATCTTCCGCATCCGGCTGTTCTCCGCCATCAACGCGGTGACGGTGTGCATCTACGCCGCGTTCAGCGGCTTCTTCTTCCTCGCCGTGCTCCAGCTCCAGGTCGTGGCGGGCTACTCGGCGCTGGAGGCGGGCACCGCGCTGCTGCCCACGACCGTGCTGATGCTGCTGCTGTCCGCCCGCTCCGGTGAGCTGGGGCAGCGCATCGGGCCGCGGATCCCGCTCACCGTCGGCCCGGTGCTCTGCGCCGCCGGGATGCTGCTGATGCTGCGGGTGGGCCGGGACGCCGGGTACGTCGCGGACGTGCTGCCCGCGATGGTGGTGCTCGGGGCGGGGATGGTGACGCTGGTCGCGCCGCTCACCGCCACCGTGCTGGCGTCGGTGGACGTGGACCGGGCGGGCCTGGCCAGCGGCATCAACAACGCGGCGGCGCGGGCCGCGGGCCTGGTGGCGGTGGCCGCGCTGCCGCTGCTGGCGGGCATGGGACCGGAGGCGTACCGCTCCGCGGACGAGTTCGCGGCGACGTTCCGGCGGGCCATGCCGTTGTGCGCCGGCGTGTTGTTGGCCGGCGCACTGATTGCGTGGTTGACGGTCCGCACGGCGGCGCGGGGGCCGGAACCGGGGCGGTGCCGGCCTGAGTGCGCCTATCACTGCGGGGTGGGTGCCCCACCGTTGGACCCTGGCGGGTCCTGAGGCCCTTCCGCTGCGCTTTGCCGCGGCCGACGTTTTCGGCTGGCCGCGGCAAAG
>NZ_JBSFYC010000145.1:0-4474 GCF_053595675.1 Streptomyces sp. NPDC002446
GGGCGGTTGTCGCTGAGGTCGCATCCGTGGTTGGCGGATCATGCGGTGGCGGGGACGGTGTTGTTGCCGGGTACGGCGTTTGTGGAGTTGGCGGTTCGGGCTGGTGATGAGGCTGGTTGTGGGGTGGTGGAGGAGCTGACGTTGGAGGCTCCGCTGATCGTTCCGGAGCGGGGCGGGGTCGCCCTCCAGCTGGGCCTGGCCGCCCCCGACGCCTCCGGACGCCGGGCACTGAGTCTGTACTCGCGAGCCGCGGAGGACGGTGAGGGCCCGTGGGTGCGGCATGCGACCGGCACGCTGGCACCCGCCGAGACTCCGGCCCCGGCTCCGGCCCCTGCCCCTGCCCCGGATCCGGCCCCGGCTCCGGACGCGGCGGCCGCCTCGGCCTCCCCGACGGACCTGACCGCATGGCCCCCCGCCGATGCCGCCTCCGTGCCGGTGAACGATGCCTACGAGCGGCTGGCCGCCCTCGGTGTCGACTACGGTCCGGCCTTCCAGGGGCTGCGGGCGGTCTGGCGGCGCGGTGATGAGCTGTTCGCCGAGGTCCAGCTGCCCGGGGAGGTGGCCATGGATGCGGCGGCGTTCGGCCTGCACCCGGTGCTGCTGGACGCCGCACTGCAGCCGCTCGGTCTGGACACGCTGCTCGCGGATCCTGACCCCGGGCGTACTCGGCGGCCGTTCGTGTGGAGCGGGGTGCGTCTGCACGCCACGGGTGCTGACGCGCTGCGGGTGCGCATGGTCAAGGCGGGGGACGAGGCCGTGTCCGTCGTCGTCGCCGATTCCAAGGGGAAGGTCGTCGCCTCGGTCGATTCCCTGACGCTCCGTCAAGTAGCGGAAGTCGAGGGACTCGCGACGGCCGCGAGGGCGCACCACGATTCGCTCTTCCGCTACGACTGGGTCCCGGTCGCTGTACCTCCGGCCGTACCCCAGACCGCGCCGGCCGTCGGCCGATGGGTGGTTCTGGGCACCGGCCCGGACGCTTACGCGGACCTGGCGACGCTCGGTGAAGCGCTCGCCACCGGCGCGGAGACTCCCGAGCTGGTCTTCGCTCCGCTGCCGGTCGGCGTCGGGGCGGACGAGGACATCGCCGACGCGGCCCGTCGCGCGGCGCACCGTGCGCTGGAGCTGGTGCAGGCCTGGCTGGCCGACGAGCGGTTCGAGGCGTCACGGCTGGTGATCGTGGCCCGGCAGGACCTGGTCGGGGCCCCGGTGTGGGGGCTCGTCCGGTCGGCGCAGGTGGAGAATCCGGGGCGGTTCGTGCTGCTGGAGACCGATGGTGCACGGGACGATGCCTGGCACCAGCCGGGAGAGCGGCACCTAGGGGAGACCTATCCGGAGGAGACGGACCCGAGGGAGATGTACGCGGAGGAGACGTACCCGACGGAGACGTACTCGTGGGAGACGATGGCGGCCGCGGTGGCGGTGGCGGTGGCCACCGGCGAACCGCAGCTCAGGCTCAGTGGCGATGAGGTCACCGCGGCCCGACTGGTGCGCGTCGCGCGGCCTGCCGACACCCGGGCCGAATCGGCCACCGAAGCCGTGGGCGGTGGAGTCGACCGGAGCGGATTCAACCGGAACGGAACGGTGCTGGTCACCGGCGCGTCCGGCGGTCTCGCCCGCCTGCTCGCCCGCCATCTGGTGGTCGCACGCGGTGCCCGGCACCTGCTGCTGACCAGCCGCCGAGGCCTGGCCGCCGACGGTATGCCCGAGCTGGCGGCCGAGCTGTCCGAGCTGGCCGGGGCGGGCGCCTCGGTCGAGGTCGTGGCCTGCGATGTCGCCGATCGCCAGGAGCTGGCGAAGGTGCTGGCGGAGATCCCCGCCGACCGTCCGCTCACCGCCGTGGTGCACACCGCGGCCGAGCTCGACGACGGAGTGGTCCACTCGCTGACCCCCGAGCGGCTCGACCGCGTACTGCGGCCGAAGGTCGACGGCGCGCTGAATCTGCACGCCCTCACCGAGCACCTGGACCTGGCGGAATTCGTGCTCTTCTCCTCGCTCTCCGGCACGCTCGGCGGCGCCGGGCTGGCGAACTACTCGGCCGCCAACGCCTTCCTGGACGCACTGGCCCGCCACCGCCGCGAACGCGGCCTGCCCGCCGTATCGCTGGCGTGGGGCCTGTGGGAGCAGCGCAGTGGAATGGCCGGACGGCTCAGCGACGTCGATCTGGTGCGGATGTCCCGCGCCGGCGCCGCGCCGATGACGGCCGCAGAAGGGCTGGCGCTCTTCGACGCTGCCACGGCGTACGCGTACGGTGCGAAGGACGGCGAGCCGGTCGTGGTACCCGCCCGCCTGGACACCGCCGAGCTGCGGTCCCAGGCCGCGGCAGGAGCGCTGCCCGCCCTGTTCCGCAGCGTCGTACGCAATGTCAATGTGCCGGTACGCCGCTCGCTCGCGACGGCCGGTGCCGAGACGACCGAGGAGCCGGGCGGCACACTGGCCGAGCGGCTGGCCGGAGAGAGCAGGTCGGAGCAGGACCGGCTGCTGCTGGAACTGGTGCGGGAGCAGGCCGCCTCGGTGCTGGGGCACGCTTCCACCGACGAGGTCCGGGCGAACCGCGCCTTCAAGGACCTCGGCCTCGACTCGCTGACCGCCGTCGAACTGCGCAACCGGCTCAAGCGCGCAACCGGCCTCCGGCTGGCCCCGACCCTGGTCTTCGACTATCCGACCCCCGCTGCGCTCGCGCAGCGGCTGCGCACCGAACTGGTGCCGGACGGCCCGGAGACCGAACCGTCCGTACTGGTGGACCTGGACCGGCTCGAAGCCGCCCTCTCCGAGGTCGCCGCCGACGACTCCGTACGCAGCAAGGTCGCGGCGCGCCTGCAGGCCCTGCTCTGGCGGTGGGAGGACACCCGTGCCACCGGGAGCGAGGCACAAAGCGCCGTGGAAGAAGAGGAGTTCGACCCCGGTTCGGACGAGGAGATGTTCGCGCTGATCGACGAGGAATTCGGAGACCTCTGACGACCGCCGGAGAATCCGGCCTTTCCCCATCCCGGGAAGCCTGGCCCGCATCCGGAGCCTGCTGCCCTGCCCCTTGACTTTCGGCTGTACGAGGACGTGACACAGATGGCGAATATGTCGAATCCCGATTCCCACGCCGGTTCCCCCGCCAACCCGAACATGACCGAGGAAAAGCTGCGCGACTACCTCAAGCGCGTGGTCAACGATCTGCGCCAGACCCGGCGCCGGCTGAGCGAGGCGGAGGCAAAGGACCACGAGCCGATCGCCATCGTGGCGATGAGCTGCCGCTTCCCCGGTGAGGTGCGGTCTCCGGAGGAGCTCTGGCGACTGGTGCGCGAGGGCGGCGACGCGATCACCGCTTTTCCCGACAACCGTGGCTGGGACATCGAGTCGCTCTACGACCCGGACCCGGAGCGCTCGGGCACGTCATACGTACGCGAGGGCGGATTTCTGCACGACGCCGCGGAATTCGATCCGGCATTCTTCGGGATTTCGCCGCGGGAGGCGCTGGCGATGGATCCGCAGCAGCGGCTGCTGCTGGAGACGTCGTGGGAGGCGTTCGAGCGGGCCGGTATCGACCCGCAGTCGCTGCGCGGCTCGCGTACGGGCGTTTTCGTCGGCTCCAATTACCAGGATTACGCCACCCGTCTGCCCGAGGTACCGGAAGAGGCGGAGGGCCACATCGGGATCGGTAATACGCCGAGCGTGGTGTCGGGCCGGGTCTCGTACACGTTCGGGCTGGAGGGCCCGGCGGTGACGGTGGACACGGCCTGCTCGTCGTCGCTGGTGGCACTGCACCTGGCCTGCCATGCACTGCGGCAGGGCGACTGCACGATGGCGCTGGCCGGCGGCATCTCCGTGATGTCCTCGCCCGCTTCGTACATCGAATTCAGCAGGCAGCGGGGGCTCGCGCCGGACGCACGCGTCAAGGCGTTCGGGGCGGACGCGGACGGTACGGCGCTGTCTGAGGGCGTCGGCCTGCTCGTCGTGGAGCGGCTGTCGGACGCGCAGCGCAACGGCCACCCGGTGCTCGCCGTCATCCGAGGCAGCGCCATCAACCAGGACGGTGCGAGCAACGGCCTGACGGCCCCCAACGGCCCGTCGCAGGAACGCGTCATCCGCCAGGCCCTGGCCAATGCACGCCTCGCCCCGGACCAGGTGGATGTGGTGGAGGCGCACGGTACGGGGACGACGCTGGGTGACCCGATCGAGGCGCAGGCGCTGATCGCGACGTATGGCCAGGGTCGCGATGAGGCTGCGGGGCCGCTGTGGCTCGGCTCGGTGAAGTCCAACATCGGTCACACCCAGGCGGCGGCCGGCGCTGCCTCCGTCATCAAGATGATCATGGCATTGGGCGAGGCGACGCTGCCGCGCACGCTGTATGCGGACGAGCCCTCGCCCCGTATCGACTGGTCGGCGGGTGCGGTGGAGCTGCTGACGGAGGAGCGGGCCTGGCCGTCGTCGCCGGATCGGGTGCGGCGGGTGGGCGTCTCGTCCTTCGGGATCAGTGGCACCAATG
>NZ_JBSFYC010000146.1:0-4233 GCF_053595675.1 Streptomyces sp. NPDC002446
AGCGCACCCGCCTCAACCGCCGCTACGCCGAGGCCCTGGAGGCCGACCCCTCACTGGAGCGCGCCCGGCGCCGGCCGTCGGGTACAAGCGCGCGGGAGTGTCGGCCCGGCCTAATAGACTGCTGGCTTGTCCTCCCGTTTGGGAACCACGATCGATCAGGAACGCCATGACACGCCTCGGCGAATCCGTCGCCCGCGCCAGCACTCTGCTCTCCGCCGACCTCTCCTCGGACGCCACGGTCCAGGAGCTGCTCAAGGAGACGGGCGCGCGGCGCTATCTCGATCTGACGGACCTGCCCGCCAAGGAGCAGGCCGAGCTGATCGCGGCCCGTACGGTCGAGGTGCTGCCCGGCGTGGAGAAGCTGGCCGAGCGGATCGAGGAGCGCCGGGCGGCCGGCAAGGGCCTGCACATCAAGCTGGGCATCGACCCGACGGCGACCGATGTGCACCTGGGGCACGCGGTGCCGCTGATCGTCCTGAGCCGGTTCCAGCGGCTCGGCCATGACGTCACGCTGATCATCGGTGACTTCACCGCCAAGATCGGCGACCCGTCGGGCCGTACGGCCGAGCGCCCGCCGCTGACCGACGAGGACATCGCGCACAACCTCGCCACGTACCGCGAACAGGTGCGGCCCTTCTTCGACTTCGAGAAGGTCAGCTTCCGGCAGAACAGCGAGTGGCTGGCGCCGTACACCTTCCCCGAGCTGCTCGGGCTGCTCGCCCAGGTGCCGGCCTCGCAGCTGCTGCAGCGCGAGGACTTCCGCAACCGGCTCGCGGCCGGCTCGGGCCTGACGATGACGGAGCTGCTCTACCCCATCGCGCAGGGCCTGGACTCGGTGGCGCTGGAGTGCGATGTCGAGCTGGGCGGATCGGACCAGCTGCTCAATCTGCAGATGGGCCGCAAGCTGATGGAGCTGCGCGGGCAGCGGCCGCAGCTGGTGGTGACCATGCCGCTGATCGAGGGCACGGACGGCACCGGCGCCAAGATGTCCAAGTCCAAGGGCAATTACGTCGGTCTGAGCGCGTCCGCCGACGATGTCTTCGGCAAGATCATGTCGGTGCCGGACCGGCTGATGGAGCCGTACCTGAAGGCCTGGACGGAGTGGACGGACGAGGAGATCGCGCTCGTCCTGGGACGGGTCACGGACCGCTCGCTGCACCCGATGGACCTCAAGAAGATCCTCGCGGGCGAGGTCGTGGCGGCGCTGTACGGCCTGGAGGCGGCGATGGCGGCGCGCGGCGGTTTCGTCGCGCAGTTCTCCAAGAAGTCGTTCGCCGATGTGGAGTCGCTGCCGGTCGTCGAGGTCGCCGAGCACGGCGCGGAGACGGTGGCGGCGGTGCTGACCAAGGTGCTGGAGTTCACGCCGAGCGCCTCGGCGGCGCGGCGGCTGGCGAAGCAGAACGCGCTGCGGCTGGTCGTGGAGGGCGAGGGCGGCCAGCAGACGGTGGTGCTCGCGGAGGCCGATGCGATCCGGCCGCTCGGCGAGGTGCTGGCCGAGAAGCTGACGGACCCGGCCGGGGTCGCGTACCTCAAGGCCGGGCGGAAGCTGGCTCAGCTCGCCGGCCGCTGATCGGGCAGTCGTAGGGGCGGCCGGTGCGCGAGGGATGCGCACCGGTCGCCCCGCGGCTTTCCGGCGGGCGGGCGCCGGGCGGCGCTTCTTCTAGGCGGCTCTTCTAGGCAGCCGTTTTCTTGCGGCCGCGCAGGGCGACCCAGAGGCGGTCGCCGACGCCGACGACGATGACCGCGCCGATCAGTTGCAGCACGTGCCGCATCCAGTCGATGCCCTCGGTCTCATTGACCCCGATGCCGGTGGCCAGCCAGTTGCCGAGGACGCTGCCCAGCATGCCGAAGATCACGGTCAGCCAGAGCGGGATCTGCTGCTTGCCCGGGATGACGGCCTTCGCGATCAGGCCCAGCACCAGGCCCACGATGATGGCCCACAACCACGACATGTCGCCTCCTCTTACGGCGCGGTGCACGTGAGGTCGCACGTGAGGGTCGCCCCGTCAGTGTCACTCCGCATCGGCTACGGCGCACGCCGGAGCCGGGCATACGGCATGGGTCCGAGCAGACCCGGCCGAACGGGGGCAGGACCCGGTCTCGAAGGCGGCGGAGGCGCGGCGTACCGTGGAGTACGACCGGAGACCGGGGAGAATCCGGCGTGACCGAGCGGGTGGTGGAACGTGATGCGGAAGCAGAGCAGCGGCCAGGCCTTCCGGATCACAGGGGCTCGTCAGGGGCTGTCCGAGGACGTGCGCGGGCGGCAGCGGCGGTATGTGATCTCGATGGCGGTACGCACGGTGTCCGTGCTCCTGACCGTTGTGCTGTGGAACGTCCAGCGGCCGGTTGCCATTGCGACGCTGGTGCTGGGCATGGCGCTGCCCTATATCGCGGTGGTGATCGCCAACGCGGGCCGGGAGAACGTCCCTTCGCTGCCGAAGACCTTCATCGCGGGGCCGACCCGGCCGATGCTGACGCCGGGGGCCTCCGGTACCGCTCCGGCGGAATCCGATCCGGAGCGACCGGCGGCGGACCCGTCCACGCCACACCCTGACTCCCGCTGATCAGCGTTCGGTCTGCAAAGCTCAAGAAAAGCTCAGATCAATCGTGGAGTTCCGGTGCACCGCGCGCCATCCCCCGTGACATACTGCGTAACGCGCTCCGCATCCCCCGTCGGAGCGACGGACCGACGCCGGGCGGCTCCCCCCGTGGCTGCCCGGCGTCGTCATGTCCGGACGCGGTCGCGGGCCCGGGGGCCGGTGCCGCAGGACGTAGGGTTGAGGCCGTGAACTCCCCTGATCTTCCCGCCTCCACCGCAGGCGGCGACAGCGCCGTCATCTGCTCTGCCAAGGGCTGTCGCGCCGCCGCCGTCTGGGTGCTGGCCTGGAACAACCCGAAGCTGCACACGCCGGACCGCCGCAAGACCTGGCTGGCCTGCGAGGAGCACCGGGAGCATCTGTCGCAGTTCCTCGGCGTACGCGGCTTCCTCAAGGACGTCGTGACGCTTAAGGAGTGGGAGGCGCCCGCCGGGCAGTAGCGGTGCGCCGGGCGGTAGCGGTGCGCCGGGCGGCTCAGCCGCCGATCGCGGACATCGGGCGCTCGGGCTGCAGGAAGGACGGGTCGTCCAGGCCGGAGCCCGCCTTCTTGCCCCACATCGCCTGCTTCCATATGCGCGCGACCTCGTCGTCGGGCGCCCCGGAGCGCAGCGCCGTCCGCAGGTCCGTCTCGTCGGTGGCGAACAGGCAGGTACGGACCTGGCCGTCGGCCGTCAGCCGGGTGCGGTCGCAGGCGCGGCAGAACGGGCGGGTGACGGAGGCGATGACGCCGACGCGGTGCGGGCCGCCGTCGACGAGCCAGCGCTCGGCGGGCGCGGAGCCGCGCTCGTCCTGGCCTTCGGGCGTGAGCTCGAAGCGGGTGCGCAGCGAGGTGAGGATGTCACCGGCGGTGATCATGCCGTCGCGCTGCCAGCCGTGCTGGGCGTCGAGCGGCATCTGCTCGATGAAGCGGAGTTCGTAGTCGTGGGCGATGGCCCAGGCGAGCAGGTCGGGGGCCTCGTCGTCGTTGAGGCCCGGCATCAGGACGGCGTTGACCTTGACCGGGGTCAGCCCGGCGGCGCGGGCCGCTTCCAGGCCGCGGAGCACATCGTCATGCCGCTTGCGGCGGGTCATGGCCTGGAAGACGTCGGGGCGCAGGGTGTCGAGGGAGACGTTGACGCGGTCGAGGCCGGCGTCGCGCAGGGCGGCGGCGGTGCGCTGGAGACCTATGCCGTTGGTGGTCAGCGACATCTGGGGGCGCGGGGCGAGGGCGGCGACCCGCTCGACGATGCCGGTCAGGCCGGGGCGGAGCAGCGGCTCACCGCCGGTGAAGCGGACCTCTTCGATGCCCAGGTCCCGCACGGCGATGGTGATCAGCCGGACGATCTCGTCGTCCGTGAGCAGATCGGGCTTGGCGAGCCACTGCAGGCCCTCTTCGGGCATGCAGTACGTGCACCGCAGATTGCAGCGGTCGGTGAGCGAAACGCGCAGGTCGGTGGCCACACGACCGTAGGTGTCGATGAGCACAGGGCCCCCTCCCCGGGAGTGACGGCTCGGTCCGTCGTCGTAGGTGCTGATTCGTCTGGGTGCGTCTCCCGTGTGGATCAGTACGTCTCCGAGACTACGCGATGGGTGTGACAGCGAGCAGGGATGAGAAGCACGAGGTGGGCGGGGTGGCGTCGTAGGGAACTACGACGCC
>NZ_JBSFYC010000147.1:0-4230 GCF_053595675.1 Streptomyces sp. NPDC002446
CCGACGAGAACAACACAAACGCCTTCAGATCCAACCCACAAGTCAGATCATGCAACGCCATCGCACCATCGACCTTCGGCCGCAGCACCCCACCAACCCGCTCCGGCGTCAGCGACTCCACCACACCGTCATCCAACACACCGGCCGCATGCACCACCGCCGAGATCTCGTGAGCGGCAAACACCTCCGCCAACGCACCACGATCCGCCACATCACATGCCGCAACTACCGCCTCGGCACCCAACTCCCGTATGTCATCGGCAAGTTCGTTAGCTGGGCGACGCGACACCAGCACGACACGGCGCACCCCACACGCCGACACGAGATGCCGTACGACCACTCCGGCCAGCAGGCCCGACGCGCCAGTCACCAGCACCGCGCCATCGCCCCAGGATCCGCAGGTCTCGGCGACCGGCACCCGCGCCCGCACGACACGCGGCACCCACACCACACCCCCGCGCACCGCCACCTGCGGCTCACCACACGCCACCGCAAACGGCAGCACACCCAACGACGACGCCCCACCATCCACATCCACATCCACCAGCGCAAACCGCCCCGGATGCTCCGACTGCGCCGACCGCAACAAACCCCACACCGGCGCGTGCGCCAGTCCGGGCACCTCGTCGTCGGGCCCGGTCGCGACGGCTCCGCGGGTCAGCACGACCAGCCGCGACGCGGCGAAGCGCGCGTCGGCCAGCCACTCCTGGAGCAGTGCCAGCACCCGGTGCAGCTCTCCCGAGCAGGGCACGACCACCACATCGGGCACAGAGGTCAGCGAGGCGAGATCGGCGCTCCGGGCGGCGCCGGGCAAGGCGGCGGCGATACCCAGCGGGTCGTCGCCGACCACCGCGTAGCTGGGCGCCGCCCGATCCCCGGTGTTCCCTGCGCTTCCGGCGCTTCCGGCGCTTCCGGCGCTTCCGGCGCTTCCCGTACTTCCCGTGTTTCCGGTGCTTCCCGTGCTTCCCGTGCTTCCGGTCAGCGGCTGCCAGGTCACGCGGTACAGCGCGTCGCGTACCGCGTTCCGTGCGCCGTCCACCTGGTCTGCGGTGACCGGCCGCAGGGCCAGGGAGTCGACCGAGGCGACCGGCGCTCCCACGGCGTCGGCGACGTCCAGGGCGATCCGGACGCCCGCCGAGCCGTCGTCCGCGCCCGTGTCCTTGGTCAGGACAGCAAGCCGGACGCGCAGGGTTCGCGCGCCCGTGGCGTGGAGCCGTACGCCGCGCCAGGAGAACGGCATGCGGGGACGTGTCTCCTCGCCCACCGCGACCGGGGCGAGGCCGACGGTCTGCAGGGCGGCGTCGAGCAGTGCCGGGTGCAGCCCGTACCGGTCGGCGTCGCCGGTGGCGGCGTCGGCCTCGGACGGCAGCGCCACCTCGGCGAAGACTTCGTCGCCGTGCCGCCAGGCGGCGCGCAGCCCCTGGAAGGCCGGGCCGTAGTCGATTCCGGCCGCGCTGCCGCGCCGGTACCACGCGGCCACGTCCAGCGGTTCGGCGCCCGGTGGCGGCCAGGCCGCCGGCTCGAACGGCCGTGGTCGGCCCTCGTCGGCCGCCGCCTGGAGCGTGCCGCCGGCGTGGCGCGTCCAGGGCAGGCCGGTCGCCGTGTCGCCGTCCGGCCGGGAGTGCACGGTGAGGGGGCGGCGCCCGTCCTTGTCGGCGGGCCCGATCCGCAGGCTGATGTGCAGGCCTCCCTCGGCGGGCAGCACGACCGGGGTTTCCAGCGTCAGCTCGTCCAGCAGCTCACAGCCGGCCCGTTCGCCGGCCCGGAGCGCCATCTCCACGAGGGCGGTGCCCGGCAGTACGGCGCTGCCCAGCACGGTGTGATCGGCCAGCCAGGGCTGTGCGGTGAGCGACAGCCGTCCGGTGAGGACCAGTTCGCCGCTTTCGGGGGCTTCGAGCACCGCGGCGAGCAGCGGATGGGCCGCGTCCTCCAGGCCCAGGGATCCCGCGTCTGCGGCGTGCGCCAGCGGGCTCCTCGGCCAGTAGCGCCGGCGCTGGAAGGCGTAGGTGGGCAGTTCCACCCTCCGTTCCGCCCTCCGTTCCCCGGTCCGTGCCCGGCCGTCCCCGCCGCCGAAGTACGCGGCCCAGTCGACCTCCGTACCGCGGACGAAGGCCGCGGCGACGGCCTGCAGCACCGACTCCGGCTCGGGACGGCCGCGCCGTAGCGTCGCGGTGAACGGCGAGCCGCCCGCCGCTTCCGCCGGCCGGTCGCCGAGGGCCTCCTGGCCCATGGTGCACAACACCCCGCCCGGTCCGAGCTCCAGGTACGTGCCGACGCCGTGCTCGCGCAGCGCCCGGACCCCGTCGCCGAAGCGCACCGCCTGCCGGATGTGCCGCACCCAGTACTCCGGCGCGCACAGCTCCTCCGCGGTGGCCGTACGTCCGGTCACATTGGAGATCACGGGTATACGGGGCGGGTGGAATTCCACCGTGTCCGCGACGCGCCGGAAGTCCTCCAGCATCGGGTCCATGCGCGGGGAGTGGAAGGCGTGGCTGACGTTCAGCCGCTTGGTGCGGTGGCCGCGGCCGGCCAGTTCGGCGGCCACGGCGAGGACGGCGTCCTCGTCGCCGGACACGACCACGGACCGTGGCCCGTTGACGGCCGCGATGCCCGCCCGGTCCTCCTGTCCGGCGAGCAGCGGCCGCACTTCGTCCTCGCCCGCCCGTACGGAGACCATCGCGCCGCCGTCGGGCAGGGACTGCATCAGCCGCCCGCGGGCGGCCACCAGCCGGCAGGCGTCGGGCAGGTCGAGGACCCCCGCGACATGGGCGGCGGCCAGCTCGCCGATGGAGTGCCCCAGCAGCGCGTCGGGGCGCAGCCCCCAGCCCTCCACCAGGCGGAACAGCGCGACCTCGACCGCGAAGAGCCCGGCCTGGGTGTAGTGGGTCCGGTCGATCAGCTCCGCCTCGGGGGACGCGGGGTCGGCGAAGAGGACGCCGAGCAGCGGCCGGTCGAGGTGCGGGTCGAGGTGCCGTGCGACCTCGTCCAGCGCCGCGGCGAACGCCGGACTGCTTGCGTACAGCTCGCGTCCCATGCCGGCGTACTGGCTGCCCTGGCCGGTGAACAGGAAGGCCGTACGGCCCTCGCGGCGGCCCGTGCCGCACACCACGGACGGCGCGGACCGTCCCTCGGCGAGGGCGTCGAGGGCCGCGGAGAGCCCGCCGGGGCCGCCCGAGTGCAGCACGGCCCGGTGCTCGAAGGCGGTGCGGGTGGTGGCCAGGGCGAGTCCGGTCGCGCGCGGCCCGCCGGTGTCCTGGCCGGCCAGGTGAGTGCGCAGCCGCGCCGCTTGGGCGCGCAGGGCGGTCTCGGAGCGGGCCGACAGCACCCAGGGAACGGGAAGTGAGCCGCCCGCCTCGCCCCCATCCGGAGCCTCATCCGGAGCCTGACCCGACGCCTCCGGCGCTGCAGGCTCCTGCTCCTCCGGAACTGCAGGCTCCTGCTCCTCCGGGGCCTGCTCGACGATGACATGTGCATTGGTCCCGCTGACACCGAAGGAGGAGACAGCGGCGCGGCGCGGCCGACCGGTCTCCGGCCAGGGTGTCTGCTCGGTCAGCAGGGACACCGCCCCCGCCGACCAGTCCACATGCCGGGACGGCCGGTCCACATGCAGCGTCTTCGGCAGTACGCCGTGCCGCAGGGCCAGCACCATCTTCATCACACCGCCCACCCCGGCCGCCGCCTGGGTGTGACCGATGTTGGACTTCAACGAGCCCAGCCACAAAGGCTGTTGGCCCTCGCGCTGCTGGCCGTAGGTCTCCAGCAGCGCCTGGGCCTCGATCGGGTCGCCGAGCGCGGTGCCGGTGCCGTGCGCCTCGACGGCGTCCACGTCGGCACAGGTCAGCCGGGCCTGGGCGAGGGCCTGCCGGATGACGCGCTCCTGGGCGGGGCCGTTGGGTGCGGTCAGGCCGTTGCTGGCACCGTCCTGGTTGACGGCGCTGCCGCGGACCACGGCCAGCACCGGGTGGCCGTTGCGCCGCGCGTCCGACAGCCGCTCCAGCAGCAGCACGCCCACGCCCTCGGAGAGATTGGTGCCGTCCGCACTGTCCGAGAACGCCTTGCAGCGCCCGTCGGACGCCAGCCCGATGCCCTGCCCGCGCGCGAACTCGTCGAACAGCACCGGCGTGGACATCACCGCCGCGCCGCCGGCCAGCGCCAGGCCGCACTCGCCGTTGCGCAGCGCCTGCGCCGCCAGATGCAGCGCCACCAGCGACGACGAACACGCGGTGTCCA
>NZ_JBSFYC010000148.1:0-4114 GCF_053595675.1 Streptomyces sp. NPDC002446
GACCTGATCCTGTACCTGTTCGGTACGCCCGGTCAGGACCGCTTCTGGTTCATGTGGGACGACCTGGTCCGCGGCGCCATCGGCGCGGTGGTCCTCGTCGACACCCGCCGGCTCGCCGACTGCTTCCCGGCCGTCGACTACTTCGAGAACAGCGGCCTGCCCTTCGTCATCGCGCTCAACGGCTTCGAGGGGCACCAGCCCTACACGCCCGACGAGGTCCGTGAGGCGCTGCAGATCGGTCCCGGGACCCCGATCATCACCACCGACGCCCGGCACCGCAGCGAGGCCAAGAGCGCGCTCATCACGCTGGTCGAGCACGCGCTGATGGCCCGCCTGCGGTAGGACGGACGTACGGCCTGCCGCCTCATCCGGCGCGGGCCGTACGGAAGTTGTCTTCCGCTCGTGCACCGGGGTGCGCGGGCCGGTTCCCGGCGCCCGCGAATGGATCTGTGTCCTTCGACACGCCGACAAATTTGCTTCATAACGTTTCGACAGTGAATCACTGGGCTTTCGACACCGCATGCGTATGCCCGGCTTCGCTGTGCGCACAAAACGCCTTCCTTTTGACGCACCTCGCCCTTAACGCCCCTTTTATCTAAGGCTCTTCCGCGCCCTCTCCGGCTTTGCTCAGTGTTTGGAACGCACCGCCCTGACGTGCTGAAATTCGCTGAACTCCGGAGTAGTAACGCCCAGAAGAAACGGCACATCAGGTAGTGCCGGCGCCGAGAGGTTGTTGGTCGAGTGAGGCGAAGCAAGTCGAGCCCCGAGCCGCAGGAACCGCGGCGGGGCAACTTCACCCCGCCACCCAGAGGTGGCGTACCGGCTGCCGACGCGCCGGAAAACACGGTCGCGAAGCCTCCGGTGAGCGGCGGCAAGTACTCCCCGCGCAACTGGCGCGTGGCGACCCGCCTGAACGCCATTCTGCTGATCCCCGTGCTGGTCGCCCTGGTCCTGGGCGGTCTGCGGGTGGACAGCTCGCTCACCACCTGGCGCGACGCGCAGGACGCGGAGAACACCGCGAAGCTCGTCCGCGCCGCGCTCTCCTACAGCACCGCCCTGATCGACGAGCGCGACCGCACCGCGGCGCCGCTGCTCCAGGGCAAGAAGGACGACCCGGTCGTGCAGGAGGCGCGGGACGCCACCGACACCGCCGCCGACGCCTTCCACCAGGCCGCCAAGGCCATGCCGGACAAGCCGGGCCTCAAGCGCCGGCTCGCCGCCTTCGAGAAGGCCGAGCCCAAGCTCCAGCAGCTGCGCGACGCCGCCTTCACCTCCAAGCTGCGCGGTGTGCAGACTGAGGAGGGCTATGTCGAGGTCCAGCACCCGCTGATGGAGTTCGCCAACGAGCTCGGCCTGGGCACCGGCAACATCACCTCCTACGGCCGTACCGTCTACGCCGTCGCGCTGGCCAAGGCCGCCGAGTCGCTGCAGCGGTCCATCGGCACCCACCTCCTGATCGACCCCGCGGCCCCGCAGGGCGGCAAGGAGCACAAGCTTCAGCTGACCGCCTTCGCGTCGTACCGCTACCTGGAGGGCATCGCCATCGGCGAGTACACCTCCGGCGGCACGCCCGAGGACGTCGCGCGCCTCAAGACGGACGCGGGCCGCCTCAAGGAGGCCGCGCAGCAGAAGATCGCACGTGCGAAGGAGCAGGCCCAGGCCGCCGGCCGCCCGTTCCGCGCCCCGCCGTCGATCGACCAGATGTCCGCCTGGATCTCCACCGGCGCGGCGCCGGAGACGCTGAGCCCGAAGGGCATCACCTCCGACAGCTACTTCGCGGCCGCAACCGGCAAGTTCGACATGTACCGGGCCATCGAGAAGGACCTGGCGAACAAGGCCGTGGACGAGGCGGCGCAGATCTCCTCCGACGCCCAGCGGTCCACCTTCGTCGACTCCGCGATCGTGCTGGCCGCCCTGATCATCGCGTTCGTCGTGGCCGGGATGATGGCCCGCCGGATGAGCCGCAACATGCGCCAGCTGCGCAACGCCGCCTTCGGTGTCGCCGAGCAGCGGCTGCCGATGCTGGTCGACCAGCTCTCGCGGACGGACCCGGGCCGGGTCGACACCCGCGTGACGCCCATCCCGATCGCCACCACCGACGAGATCGGCGAGGTCGCCCGCGCCTTCGACCAGGTGCACCGCGAGGCCGTCCGGCTCGCCGCCGAGCAGGCGCTGCTGCGGGGCAACGTCAACGCGATCTTCACCAACCTCTCCAGCCGCAACCAGGGCCTGATCGAGCGTCAGCTGGAGCTGATCACCGACCTGGAGAACAACGAGGCGGACCCGGACCAGCTGGAGAGCCTCTTCCGGCTCGACCACCTCGCCACGCGTATGCGCCGTAACGGCGAGAACCTCCTCATCCTCGCGGGCGAGGAGCCGGGCCGCCGCTGGAACCAGCCGGTGCCGCTGGTCGACGTCCTGCGGGCGGCGATCAGTGAGGTCGAGTCGTACGAGCGAATAGACCTCACCGGCGTCCCGGAGAGCGAGATCCACGGCACCGCCGTGACCGACCTCATCCACCTGCTGTCCGAGCTGCTGGAGAACGCCACCACGTTCTCCTCCCCGCAGACCAAGGTGCGGGTGGCCGCGACCCGGCTGCCCGACGGCCGGGTGATGATCGAGATCCACGACAAGGGCATCGGGCTGACCCCCGAGGACTTCGCGGACATCAACCACAAGCTGGCCAACCCGCCGAGCGTGGACGCCGCGATCTCCCAGCGCATGGGCCTGTTCGTGGTCGGCCGGCTGGCCGACCGGCACGGGATCCGGGTGCAGCTGCGCCCCTCCGGCGAGCAGGCGGGCACCACGTCCCTGGTCATGCTGCCCGAGGCGATCACCCACGGCGGTGGCGGCGAGGAGCAGTTCGAGCACGACTTCACGGTCTCCCGGATCGTGCCGGAGCACGAGCACGCGTCGTACGAGAGCCAGCAGCGCACCGCCGCCGAGCTCGGCTTCGACGACAGCCGCTACGGCCGCCCGGACGCCGCGGACCTGGACATGGTGGGCCGCTCGCTGATGCGTGAGGAGCGCCGCGCCGCGCTGGAGGCCCAGGCCGCCGGCGAGCAGCCGGGCGACGGCCAGGGTGGCCAGAATCCGCTCTTCCGTGATCCGGAGCCGCCCGCCACCGGGTACCAGGACTTCCCGTCCCAGAGCTATGCGGAAGCCGATCAACCGCTCTACGACGACCGGTCGCACGGCAACCAGGCATTCGGCGACCCGCACTTCGCGGAGACCACCGGCCAGCAGCCATACGTCTCCCACGAAGCGGCACAGCCGGACGAATGGGCCGAACGCCCCGCATTCGAGGGCTACTTCGGAACCGAAGCGGAATCTGACCGGAATACAACTGCCGCTCCCGCTGACGCGCCCGAGCGCGTACCATTCGAGCGTCCGGGCCCCACACCGAGCGACGCCCCTTCTCTGACGGACGCCGGCCTTCCGCGCCGCGGAGGCCGCGACCAGCAGGCACCGCAGGTTCAGCAGCACGGGGGCACGCCGGAGACCGGCCAGGACGGCTCGGACTGGCGCAGCTCCAACGACGAGCGCTGGGAGCGGGCGGAGCGGCTGCGCGAGCCGAAGGCGGGCGGAGTCACAGCCTCCGGCCTCCCCCGGCGGGTGCCCAAGGCCAACCTGGTCGAAGGCGCCGCGGAGCAGACCCCGCAGGGCGGCCCCCAGGTCTCCCGTGCCCCGGAGGACGTCCGCGGCAGGCTGAGCAACCTGCGCCGCGGTGTCCAGCAGGGACGCAGCGTCGGCACGGACCCCTCCGGGGTCCCCCAGAATGACCAACAGGGCTTCGGCCCCGGCAGCACCTACGATCAGGAGCGTTAGTGTGAGCCCGATGAGCCAGGCGGCGCAGAATCTGAACTGGTTGATCACCAACTTCGTGGAGAACACCCCCGGGGTGTCCCACACGGTCGTGGTCTCCGCGGACGGTCTCCTCCTCGCCATGTCCGAGGGCTTCCCTCGGGACAGAGCCGATCAGTTGGCGGCGGTGGCCTCCGGCCTGACGTCGCTGACCTCCGGCGCCTCCCGCATCTTCGAGGGCGGGAGCGTCAACCAGACCGTGGTGGAGATGGAACGAGGGTTCCTCTTCATCATGTCCGTCTCGGACGGA
>NZ_JBSFYC010000149.1:0-3890 GCF_053595675.1 Streptomyces sp. NPDC002446
GTCCAGCAGGAGGACGTCCTTGACCTCGCCCTTGAGGACACCGGCCTGGAGGGTGGCGCCGATGGCGACGACCTCGTCCGGGTTGACGCCCTTGTTGGCGTCCTTGCCGCCGGTCAGCTCCTTGACGAGCTCGGCGACGGCCGGCATACGGGTCGAGCCGCCGACCAGGACCACGTGGTCGATCTCGGACAGCTGGATGCCGGCGTCCTTGATGACGTTGTGGAACGGGGTCTTGCAGCGGTCGAGGAGGTCCGCGGTGAGCTGCTGGAACTGCGAGCGGGTGAGCTTCTCGTCCAGGTGCAGCGGGCCCTCGGCGGAGGCGGTGATGTAGGGAAGGTTGATCGTCGTCTCGGTCGAGGACGACAGCTCGATCTTCGCCTTCTCAGCGGCCTCGCGCAGACGCTGGAGCGCCATCTTGTCCTTGGACAGGTCGACGCCGTGGCCGTTCTGGAACTGCTTGACCAGGTAGTCGACGACGCGCTGGTCCCAGTCGTCACCACCGAGGTGGTTGTCACCGTTGGTGGCCTTCACCTCGACGACGCCGTCGCCGATCTCCAGCAGCGAGACGTCGAAGGTGCCGCCACCGAGGTCGAAGACCAGAATGGTCTGGTCGTCCTTCTCCAGGCCGTAGGCCAGGGCGGCCGCGGTGGGCTCGTTGACGATGCGCAGGACGTTGAGGCCCGCGATCTCACCGGCCTCCTTGGTGGCCTGGCGCTCGGAGTCGTTGAAGTAGGCCGGAACGGTGATGACCGCGTCGACAACCTTCTCGCCCAGGTACGCCTCGGCATCCCGCTTGAGCTTCTGCAGGATGAAGGCGCTCATCTGCTGCGGGTTGAAGTCCTTGCCGTCGATGCCGATCTTCCAGTCGGTGCCCATGTGGCGCTTGACCGACCGGATGGTCCTGTCGACGTTGGTGACCGCCTGGCGCTTCGCGACCTCGCCGACCAGCACCTCGCCGTTCTTGGCGAAGGCGACGACGGACGGCGTGGTCCTGGCGCCCTCGGCGTTGGTGATGACGGTGGGCTCACCGCCTTCGAGAACACTGACGACGGAGTTCGTCGTGCCCAGGTCGATGCCGACCGCACGTGCCATTTCAATTCCTCCAGCTGACTTGAGTGGAACAGGCTCAAGAGTGCAACACCAAGAAAAACCTGTCAACAGACCTGAGTCCGGGCCACTCAACTTTTATGTCGCCCTTACCGTCACCCGGCCGCCCCCGAAGACGCCGGACCGCCGCACAGGGTTGCCTTCGCGACGCAGATCACCGGCCGGGCGGCTTCATGGCACCCGGGAGAATGGGTAACCTCAGCCGCAGACCAAAAAAGTTACTGCTTAGTAGTACCCGCTCAGCTTTCTCAGTTTCCGCTCTCGCAGGTCCGAGGAGCCCCCAATGCAACTCGCCGCGATCATCGTGTCGCTGGTCCTAATCGCGGTCGGCGTCGCGCTGTTCGGCCGTGCCATCCTGCAGATCTACCGCTTCATGCGGCTCGGCCAGTCCGTACCCGCCGGGACCCGCACCGACGACCCCGCGCAGCGCACCGTCACGGTGGTCAAGGAGTTCCTCGGCCACACGCGGATGAACCGCTGGGGCATCGTCGGTGTGGCGCACTGGTTCGTGGCGGTGGGCTTCTTCTCGCTGCTGCTGACGATCGTCAACGCCATCGGGCAGCTCTTCAAGGCCGACTGGATCCTGCCGGTCATCGGCGACTGGGCACCGTACAACGTCTTCGTCGAGTTCCTCGGCACGATGACGGCGCTCGGCATCCTGACCCTCATCGTCATCCGGCAGCTGAACCGGCCGGGCAAGCCGGGCCGCAAGTCCCGCTTCGCGGGCTCCAACATCGGCCAGGCGTACTTCGTCGAGGCCGTGATCCTCATCGTCGGCGTCTGCATCTTCATGCTGCACGCGCTCGAAGGCGCCCAGCACCACGTGGACGGTTACGAGGCCTCGTTCTTCATCTCGTACCCGGTCGTCTCGTGGCTGGAGGGGATGGACCTCTCCACGCTCCAGAACCTCACGTACTTCTTCGCCGGCCTGAAGATCGCGACCTCCTTCATCTGGATGATCACGGTCTCCCTGAAGACCGACATGGGTGTCGCCTGGCACCGCTTCCTGGCCTTCCCCAACATCTGGTTCAAGCGCGAGGCGTCCGGCGACGTGGCGCTGGGCGCGCTGCCGCCGATGACCAGCAAGGGCAAGCCGATCGACTTCGAGGACCCGGGCGAGGACGACCAGTTCGGCGTCTCGCAGATCGAGCACTTCTCCTGGAAGGGCCTGCTCGACTTCTCCACCTGCACCGAGTGCGGCCGCTGCCAGTCGCAGTGCCCCGCCTGGAACACCGGCAAGCCGCTCTCCCCCAAGCTCCTGATCATGGCGCTGCGCGACCATGCGCACGCCAAGGCGCCGTACCTGCTCGCGGGCGGCGGCAAGGACATGGAGGGCACCGAGCAGGCTTCGGCCGAGCAGCTCGCCGACGTCCCCGCCGAGGCGCTCGCCGAGGCCGAGCGCCCGCTGATCGGCACCCTCGAAGCTGCGTCTGACAGCGGCTTCGCCGCGGGCGGCGTCATCGACCCGGACGTGCTGTGGTCCTGCACCACCTGCGGCGCCTGCGTCGAGCAGTGCCCGGTCGACATCGAGCACATCGACCACATCGTCGACATGCGCCGCTACCAGGTCATGATCGAGTCCAGCTTCCCCAGCGAGGCGGGCACGATGCTCAAGAACCTGGAGAAGAAGGGCAACCCCTGGGGTCTGGCCAAGAAGCAGCGCCTCGCCTGGACCAAGGAGGTCGACTTCGAGATCCCGGTCGTCGGCAAGGACGTCGAGGACCTCACCGAGGTCGACTACCTGTACTGGGTCGGCTGCGCCGGCGCCCTGGAGGACCGCGCCAAGAAGACCACCAAGGCCTTCGCCGAGCTGCTGCACATCGCGGGCGTGAAGTTCGCGATCATGGGCGGCGACGAGGCGTGCACCGGTGACTCGGCCCGCCGCCTGGGCAACGAGTTCCTCTTCCAGCAGCTGGGCCAGCAGAACGTCGAGGCCCTGAACATGGCCTTCGGTGAGGACAGCGAGGACGAGTCGACCAAGAAGCCCAAGTCGGCGAAGAAGATCGTCGCCACCTGCCCGCACTGCTTCAACACCATCGCGAACGAGTACCCCCAGCTGGGCGGCGAGTTCGAGGTCATCCACCACACGCAGCTGCTGCAGCACCTCATCGACGAGGGCAAGCTCATCCCCGTCACCCCGGTCGAGGGGCTCATCACCTACCACGACCCCTGCTACCTGGGCCGCCACAACAAGGTCTACACCCCGCCGCGCGAGATCATCGCCAAGGTGCCGGGCCTGCGGAACGAGGAGATGCACCGCCACAAGGAGCGCGGCTTCTGCTGCGGCGCCGGCGGCGCGCGGATGTGGATGGAGGAGCGCATCGGCAAGCGCATCAACAACGAGCGCGTCGACGAGGCACTCTCCCTCAACCCCGACATCGTCTCGACGGCCTGCCCCTTCTGCCTCGTCATGCTGACCGACTCGGTCAACGGCAAGAAGAACGACGGCAAGGCGAAGGAGTCCATCCAGGTCGTCGACGTCGCCCAGCTCCTGCTGGACTCCGTCAAGACGCCCATCGACCCGGCAGATGACGAGGAGTCGGAGACGGCTCCGGAGCCCGCTCCGGTCAAGTAGCCCCCTCCGCCCAGGCGTTGCCGACGGCCGGTCCCCGTACGACACGGGGCCGGCCGTTTCGCGTGTGCCCCCGCTCTGCGCGGGGGAGCCGCCCCGGCGCCGGGCAGGGATTCCCCCTAGATGATTGAGTCCGATGTCTTCAGTGGTCGTACGCGATCAGTGAGCGTTTGGCTGGTGTGCCTGCGGTCCAGTTGTGCCAGATGGCGGT
>NZ_JBSFYC010000150.1:0-3773 GCF_053595675.1 Streptomyces sp. NPDC002446
CTGACCGTGAGCGTCCAGGAGACTCTCGACGACGTAGTCGTGGCGGGCTCGCTGCGCCGTGACGAGGGAACCCTGGAGCGTTTCCTGACCTCGGCCGCTGAGCTCTACGTGACCGGTGTGCCCGTGGACTGGTCGGCGCTCTTCGTCGGCACCGGTGCCCGCCGCGTCGACCTGCCCACCTACGCCTTCCAGCGCGAGCGCTACTGGCTGGAGTCGCCGGCGTCGACGGCTCCGGCACCGGAGGCCGCGCGTCCCGAGGGGGAAGTGGTCGACGGCCGTTTCTGGGCGGCGGTCGAGGCGGAGGACTGGGAGTCGCTCGGCGGGGCGTTGGCGCTGGACGGCGATGCGCCGCTGAGCGAGGTGCTGCCCGCGTTGGCGTCCTGGCGCCGTGAGCGGCAGCGGGCGTCGACGGTGGAGAACTGGCGCTACCGCGTGACGTGGAAACCGGCGCCCGACGCCCAGCGGTCGACCGGTGCTGCGGGCAGGTGGCTGGTGGTGGTCCCGGCCGGGATCGACGGTGACGTCGCGGTGGCCGGTGCGGTGGCGGCGATGACCGAAGGTGGTGCGCAGGTCGATCAGTTGGCGCTGAGCGCGGTCGGCGCCGACCGCGCGGCCTGGCGCGCCCGTATCGAGGAGTGGCTGACCGCCTCCGCGGCCGACGACCGGCCGCTTGCCGGTGTGCTGTCGTTGCTCGCGCTGGACGAGCGTCCGCACGCCGACCACGGCGCGATGTCCGCCGGGGTGGCGGGAACGCTGGCGCTGGTGCAGGCACTGGAGGAAGCGGGCGTCGAGGCCCGCCTGTGGCTGGGCACGCGGGGCGCGGTGTCCGTCGGCGGCACGGACCGGCTGCTGAGTGCGGTCCAGGCCCAGGTCTGGGGTCTGGGCCGGGTGGCCGCCCTGGAACTGCCGGAGCGTTGGGGCGGACTGGTCGATCTGCCCGAGGTGTGGGACGTCCGTACGGGATCGCGGCTGTGTGCGGTGCTGGCCGGGGGACTGGCGGACGAGGACCAGGTCGCGGTACGGGCCTCGGGAGTCTTCGCCCGGCGTCTCGTACGGGCCCCGCTCGCGGAGACGGGCGAGGCGCCGGGGACCGGGACGCAGGGGGAGACCCCGTGGCGGACCCGGGGCACGGCCCTGGTCACCGGCGGCACCGGAGCACTCGGCCCGCACATTGCCCGCTGGCTCGCGGACAGCGGGGCCGAGCATGTGGTGCTCGTCAGCCGGCGCGGCGCCGCCGCACCGGGCATGGCCGAGCTGCGGGACGAACTCGCCGCCACGGGCGTCCGTCTGACCGCGGCCGCTTGTGATGTGGCGGACCGTGAGGCGGTCGCCGCGCTCCTCGCCGGGCTGGCGGCGGACGGCGACACCGTGCGTACGGTCATCCACGCCGCCGCCTTCATCGAGCTGGCCGCGCTGATCGAGGCCGACCCCGGCGAGTTCGCCGATGTGCTCGCCGCCAAGGTCGCCGGTGCGGCCCACCTGGACGCCCTGCTCGGTGCCGAAGACCTGGACGCCTTCGTCCTCTTCTCCTCCATCGCCGGGGTCTGGGGCAGCGGCGATCACGGGGCGTACGCCGCGGCCAACGCCTTCCTCGACGCGCTCGCCGAACAGCGGCACGCGCGGGGCCTCCCGGCCAGCTCCATCGCCTGGGGCGTCTGGGACGTGTGGGACCCCGAGCGGCTGCCGGAAGGAGTCAAGCCCGAGCAGCTCCAGGCGCGCGGCCTGCCGTTCCTCGACCCGGACACCGCCTTCTCCGCCATGCGCCAGGTCCTCGCGCACCAGGAGGCATGCGTCACCGTCGCCGATGTGGACTGGGACCGTTTCGTCCCGGTCTTCACCTCGGCGGGACCCCGTCCGCTGCTCGGCGGTGTCCCCGAGGCACAACAGGCCATCGACGCCGGCAACACCCCCGCGGGGGCGGCCGGCGGCAACACCGGTGCCCCGGCCGACGTCGCCCCGTCGCCGCTGCGCGACCGCCTGTCCGGCCTGGCACCGGCCGAACGCCACGCCGTGCTGCTCGATCTGGTCCGCACCCAGGCGGCATCGGTCCTCGGCCATGCCTCGCGGGAGGCCGTGGCACCCACCCGGGCCTTCCGGGACCTGGGTTTCGACTCGCTCACCGCGGTCGAGCTGCGCAACCGCCTCAAGAACGCCACCGGCCTGCGCCTCCCGGCCACGCTGATCTTCGACTACCCGTCTCCCACCGTCCTCGCCGGCTTCCTGCGCGGTGAAATCCTCGGTACGGACGAGGAGGCTGCCGCAGCCGCGCCGGCACCGGCCGCGCTCCCGGCGACCGACGACGACCCGATCGTGATCGTGGGAATGGCCTGCCGCTTCCCCGGCGAGGTCCGCTCTCCGGAGGACCTGTGGGAGCTGCTGGTCCGCGGCGGCGACGTGATTTCGGAGCTGCCGGCCGACCGTGGCTGGGACGTCGAATCGCTCTACGACCCGGACCCGGACCGGCCCGGCAAGACGTACACCCGCCATGGCGGCTTCCTGCACGACGCGGCGGACTTTGACGCCGGGTTCTTCGGGATTTCGCCGCGGGAGGCGCTGGCGATGGATCCGCAGCAGCGGCTGCTGCTGGAGACGTCGTGGGAGGCGTTCGAGCGGGCCGGTATCGATCCGCAGTCCCTGCGCGGCAGCAGCACCTCGGTCTTCGCCGGCGTCAGCTACCACGATTACGGCTCGCGACTGCAGGAGGCCCCGGAAGGCGTCGAGGGCTATCTGGGCACGGGCAACACGGCGAGCATCGCCTCGGGCCGGGTCTCCTACCTCCTCGGCCTGGAGGGCCCCGCTGTCACGCTGGACACCGGATGCTCGTCGTCGCTGGTCGCCCTGCATCTGGCGGCGCAGTCGCTGCGGCAGGGCGAGTCCACGCTGGCCCTCGCGGGCGGTGCATCCGTCATGGCCGTACCCACTTCCTTCACCGAGTTCAGCCGGCAGCGCGGACTGTCCGTCGACGGCCGGTGCCGGGCGTTCTCGGCGGACGCGGACGGCATGGGCATGGCCGAAGGCGCGGCCATGCTGCTGCTGGAGCGGCTGTCGGACGCGCGGCGCAACGGCCACCCGGTGCTCGCCGTGGTGCGCGGTACCGCGATGAACCAGGATGGCGCGAGCAATGGCCTGACTGCTCCGAACGGTCCCTCGCAGCAGCGGGTGATCCGGCAGGCACTGGCCAACGCACGCCTGTCGGCCGCCGACGTGGACGCGGTCGAGGCCCATGGCACGGGCACCCGGCTGGGTGACCCGATCGAGGCGCAGGCGCTGATCGCGACGTATGGCCAGGGTCGGGATGAGGCTGCGGGGCCGCTGTGGCTCGGCTCGGTGAAGTCCAACATCGGCCACACCCAGGCGGCGGCCGGCGCGGCCGGAGTCATCAAGATGGTCAAGGCGCTGGAGCACGGGCAGTTGCCCCGCACCCTGCACGCGGCCGAACCGACACCGCAGGTGGACTGGTCGGCGGGTGTGGTGGAGCTGCTGACGGAGGAGCGGGCCTGGCCGTCGTCGCCGGATCGGGTGCGGCGGGTGGGCGTCTCGTCCTTCGGGATCAGTGGCACCAATGCGCATCTGGTGCTGGAGGAGCCTCCGGTGCTGGAGGAGCCTCCGGTGGTGGAGGAGCCTCCGGTGGTGGAGGCGGAGGGGGAGCCGAGGGATCGTGTGGCTTCTGCCCGGCGAGTGGTGCCGTGGGTGGTCTCTGGTCGTGGTGAGGGTGCGTTGCGGGCGCAGGCGGAGCGGCTGGGGTCTTTCGTCGGTGGTCGGCCTGAGCTGGA
>NZ_JBSFYC010000151.1:0-3581 GCF_053595675.1 Streptomyces sp. NPDC002446
ACGCCGCCCGCGACACCAGCGCCGCGGTCGTCCTGGTCACCCACGAATCCCGGGTCGCCGCCTACTCCGACCGCGAGATCGTCGTCCGCGACGGCGTGGCCCGGGAGACGGCGGGCGCGGTATGAGGGCCCGCAGCCTGGCCATGGGCGTACGCTTCGCGGCCGGCGGCGGCCGCGAGGGCTGGATCCGTACGGCCCTGACCGCCGTCGGCGTGGGGCTCGGAGTGGTGCTGCTGCTCGGCGCCGCGTCGATCCCGCACATCCTGGACGCCCGCCAGCAGCGCGGCGACGCCCGGGCCGCCGTCGACGGGGAGCGGCAGATCGCCCGCTCCTCGTCGACGCTGCTGTACGCCGATGCCGGGACGTCCTTCCGCGGCGAGGCGGTCAGGGGCGCGCTGCTGCGCCCCGACGGGTCCGGCGCCCCGCCCCCGCCCGGCGTACGGCGGCTGCCGCACAGCGGCGAGATGGTGGTCTCCCCCGCCCTGGAGGAGCTGCTCGCCTCTGCGGACGGGAAGCTGCTGCGCGAGCGGCTGCGCTTCAAGGCCGTCGGCACCATCGGCGAGGCGGGCCTGGTCGGTCCTGGCGAGCTGGCGTACTACGCGGTCAGCGACACCCTCACCGAGGCCCACGGCGCGTTCCGCATCGACGGTTTCGGCAGCCGGACGCCGCCGCGGGAGCTGGACCCGCTGCTGCTGGTACTGATCATCGTGGCCTGTGTGGTGCTGCTGATGCCGGTGGCCCTCTTCATCGCCACCGCGGTCCGCTTCGGCGGCGAGCGGCGCGACCGGCGGCTGGCGGCGCTGCGGCTGGTCGGCGCCGACACCCGCACGGTGCGCTGGACGGCCGCCGGGGAGGCGCTGTTCGGCGCGGTCTGCGGGCTGCTGCTGGGCACCGCGATGTTCCTGGCCGCACGCCAGCTCGCCGGCGCGGTCACCGTCTGGGACGTCAACGCCTTCCCCGGCGACCTGACACCGGTCCCGGCCCTGGCCGCGCTGGTCGCGGCCGCCGTCCCGCTCTGCGCCGTCGGCGTCACCCTCTTCGCGCTGCGCGGGGTGGCCATCGAACCGCTGGGCGTGGTGCGCCACAGCGCCGGGCGGCGCCGCCGGCTGTGGTGGCGGCTGCCGCTGCCGCTCGCGGGCCTCGCGCTGCTGCTGGCCAACGGGCGGATCGACGGCGGCGACGGCTCGGTCGATCCGTATCTGATCGCGGGCGGCGCGGTGCTGGTGCTGTTCGGGATCACGCTGCTGCTGCCCTGGTTCGTCGAGGCGGTGGTGGGGCGCTTCGGCGGCGGCCCGGTGCCCTGGCAGCTGGCCGCCCGCCGGCTCCAGCTGGGCAGCGGCGCGGCGGCCCGCGCGGTCAGCGGGATCACCGTCGCGGTCGCCGGGGCCATCGCCCTGCAGCTCTTCTTCGCCGCGATCCAGAGCGACTTCCTGAAGGTCACCGGGCAGGATCCGAACCGGGCGCAGCTGAGCGTGGCGCTGCCCTCGCACGACGTCGCCACGATCCGGCAGATGATCGAGCGGTTCCGCGGCACCGAGGGCGTACGCGGTGTCATCGCGACCATCGAGTCCTCCGCCTCCCGGCCAGGACCGGTGCGCAGGGGCGAGGACTTCGCCCCGAGCACCCAGGTCACCGTCGGCGACTGCCCCACCCTGGGCGAACTGGCGCACACCGGCTCCTGCAAGGACGGCGACGTCTTCGTCGTCAGGGACAGCAACGGCATGGTCGACAGCGACTACCTCTTCAAGACCGCGCGGCCCGGTGCCCGGGTGCTCTTCAACCGGGACCCGCGGACCGACGAGCCGGACGGCGCCCCGCGGCTGTGGACCATCCCCGAGTCCGCCCGGGTCGTCGACTCCCGCAAGGACCCCTCGGGACGGATGGCCTTCGGCATCTTCGCGACGCCGGGCTCCCTGGACACCGCCGCGCTGTCGGATCCGACGGCCCGCGCCATGGTGAAGACCGATCCGCGCGTCGTCGATGCCGCCGAGTACGTGCGCAACACCGCCGCCCGGATCGACCCGCTGATGAACGTGCGCACGCTGGTGGACCTGGAGCGCGACAAGCAGTTCGCCAGCGTGCGCACCGGTCTGCTGATCGCCTCCGCCGCGACGCTGGCCCTGATCGCCGCCAGCATGCTGGTGACGACGCTGGAGCAGCTGCGCGAGCGGCGCCGGCTGCTGTCGGTACTGGTGGCCTTCGGCACCCGGCGGACGACGCTCGGCTGGTCGGTGCTGTGGCAGACCGCCGTACCGGTGGTGCTGGGCCTCGCGCTGTCCGTGGCGGGCGGCCTCGGACTGGGGCTGGTGCTGCTGCGGATGGCGGGCAAGAGCAGCGTCGACTGGTCGGTGGTCTGGCCGCTGCCCGCGACCGGCGCTGCGCTGATCGCGCTGGTCACCCTGCTCAGCCTGCCGCCGCTGTGGCGGATGATGCGCCCGGACGGGCTGCGTACGGAGTGATCGCCGCCCGGGGCCCGGCACAGGGGTCCCGGGCGCACCCCCTCCCGCTATACAGCGTGCGTATACACCAGCGATACACCCACGAGTAAGGTGGTCCGCATGTCAATCGGTCATACGCTGCTGGGCCTCCTGGAGTCCGGCCCCCGCCATGGCTACGACCTCAAGCGGGCCTTCGACGAGCACTTCGGCCAGGACCGCCCGCTGCACTACGGGCAGGTCTACTCCACGATGTCCCGGCTGCTGAAGAACGGCCTGGTCGAGGTGGACGGCGTGGAGGCCGGCGCCGGCCCGGAGCGCAAGCGGTACGCGATCACCGACGCCGGAGTCACCGATGTCGCCCAGTGGCTGGCCCGGCCCGAGAAGCCCGAGCCGTATCTGCAGTCCACGCTCTACACCAAGGTCGTCCTGGCGCTGCTGACCGAACGGAACGCCGCCGAGCTGCTGGACACCCAGCGCGCCGAACATCTGCGGCTGATGCGCGGGCTGACCGAGCGCAAGCGCGGCGGCGACCTCGCCGACCAGCTGATCTGCGACCACGCCCTGTTCCATCTGGAGGCCGATCTGCGCTGGCTGGAGCTGACCGCGGCGCGGCTCGACAAGCTGGCGGAAGCGGTCCGCACATGACGCCGGAGGGATCCCTGCTCGCGGCGGAGGGACTGCGCAAGGCGTACGGCCCCACGCCCGCGCTGGACGGCGTGGAGTTCTCCATCCACCCCGGCGAGGTCGTCGCCGTCATGGGCCCCTCCGGCTCCGGCAAGTCGACCCTGCTGCACTGCCTGGCCGGCATCATCAGCCCGGACTCCGGCACCGTCCGCTACGGCCCGCACACCCTCACGGAGCTGAGCGACGCCCAGCGCAGCGCCCTGCGCCGCAGCGACTTCGGCTTCGTCTTCCAGTTCGGCCAGCTGGTACCGGAGCTGACCGCCGTGGAGAACGTCGCACTGCCGCTGCGGCTGAACGGCACCAAGCGCAAGGAAGCCGAACGCCAGGCCCGCGACTGGCTGGAGCGCCTGGAGGTCGACGACGTGGCGGCCAAACGGCCCGGCGAGATCTCCGGCGGCCAGGGCCAGCGGGTCGCCGTCGCCCGCGCGCTGGTCACCCGGCCGCGGGTGGTCTTCGCCGA
>NZ_JBSFYC010000152.1:0-3436 GCF_053595675.1 Streptomyces sp. NPDC002446
GTCGTACTGCCCGGCCTGGCTGGAGAAGTCCTGGCTCATCTTGTCGCGCAGGTCGTCCTCCGGCAGCACGGTGTAGTTCACCTTGATGCCGGTCTTCTTGGTGAAGTGCTCGGCGGTGAGCTTCTGCAGATCCACCATCTGCGGGTTGTTGACCATCAGGACGTTGAGGGTGTCGGAACCGCCCTTGCCCGTGTCACCGAAGCCGCCGGAGCAGCCGGCGGTGGACAGCGTCAGGGCCAGGGCGACCGAGGTCAGCCCTACGGCGCGGCAGGTACGGCTGCGCATGGGGGATCGTGCTCTCACGGCTCTTGCCTTTCTGGGGACGTACGGGGGACGTCGGGGTGCCCGCGGGCACGATGGGGAGACCGTCCGGCGGCCGGGGCGGCCGTCGGCGGTGAACTGTGGGGTTGTGTACGGGCCGGTCGTCCGGGCGGCCCCGCCCGGTCAGACCCGGAGCACCTGCGGCCCCAGGAGGGAGTAGCGGTGCGCCTCCGGCGCGGACAGGCCCGCGTCGGTGACGATCGCGTCAAAGTCGCTCACCTCGGCGAACCGGCAGAAGCTGCTGGCGCCGAACTTGCTGTGCACCCCGACCAGCACCCGCCGCCGCGAGGAGCGGACGGCCTGCTCCTTCACCTCGGCGACCGCCGGATCAGGGGTGGTCAGACCGTGCTCCCGGGAGACGCCGTTCGCCCCCAGGAACGCCACGTCGATCACGAACCGCGCGAGCATGTCCCGGGCCCAGGACCCCACCGTCGCCTGCGTCCCGGAGCGGACCCGCCCGCCGGTCAGCAGGACGGTGGCCGACTCGGACGCCGCGACCAGCGACGCGGTCCGCAACGACGCGGTGATCACGGTGAGCGGACGGTCGGTCGGCAGCAGCATCGCGACCAGCTCCGGCGTGTAGCCCTCGTCGACGTAGACCGTCTCGGCCTCACCGACCAGCGCCGCCGCGGCCGCGGCGATCCGGCGCTTCTCGGCCACCAGCTGGGTCTCCCGCCGGGCCAGGGTGGTCTCGAAGCCGGCGCTCTCGACCGGGTAGGCCGCGCCGTGCGTGCGCCGGACCAGGCCGCGGCGCTCCAGTTCGCTCAGATCCCGCCGTACGGTCTCGCGGGCGACCCCGAACTCCGCCGCGGCATCGGCGACCTCGACCCGGCCGGCCTGCCGGGCCAGCGCGAGGATGCGGTGCTGGCGTTCCTCGGCCCTCATGGCTCACTCCTGCCGGTTCTAGGGATTCCCTGCTTCCGTTCGGTCACGGGACTGCCCGCTTCCGCCCGCATCAGGTTTATAGCAAGCAGATACCTGCGATTTACTGCCCGCAATCGCAGAAAACCTGACCGTTTCCGCCCGCTTCGGGACGCCGTACGCCTGGCCGGACCCCCGGGCGCGCGCCCGTACGGCCCTGTGCGCGGGCCCGCCGTCCACACCGGCCGCCCCGCTCCCGCCGACCGGCCACGGAGGTGGTGCCCCCGCCCCCGGCACTTAGGCTGGACGCCATGAGCTCGGAAATGCGGTCGTTGGCGGTCACTGCGATCGTGCAGGCGGAAGAGTGTGCGGTGCTGCGGGTCAGCGGGGAGCTGGACCTCCGCACCGAGCAGGCCTTTCTCGCCGAGGCACGGTCGGTGGTCTCGGCCGGCCACCGCTTCCTCGTGCTCGATCTGACCGCGCTGCGCTTCTGCGACTCCCGCGGGCTGAGCTGTCTGCTCGCGCTGGAGTGGCTGTGCCGGCGGCTGGAGGGGCGGCTGCTGCTGGCCTCGCTCGGCGTACGGATGCTGCGGCTGCTGATCGGTACCCAGTCCCTGGGCGTCTTCTCCTGCTACCCCACGGTCGGCCATGCGCTGGCCGCCGTGCCCGACGGCAGCCGCCCGGCGTGGCCGCCCGCGGCGGAGGACCCGTCCGTGTGAAGCGGCCGTGCGCCGGGGTGACGGTCACCGGGCGGGGCAGTCCATCCCCAGCCAGGCGCCGTCGAACCGGGCGAAAGTGATCTTCCGGTACGGGCCGGATTCATAGAGCAGCCCGAAGGTGCCGTCCCTGAGCCGGGCCAGCGTCGAGTAGGCCGCCGCGCCCGGCATGACGGTCCGGGCGATCGGCCAGCTCGCACCGTCGTCGCAGGACGCCCGCACGGTGAGGTTCTCCCGCGCGCGGGTGCTCGCCGTATTGCTGAACAGCAGCCAGTGCGCGCGCGGCTGACGGGCCGGCGCCGACGGGTCGTAGCGCAGGATCGAGGCGTTGTTGACCGGGTCGATCAGCTCGTCGTCCGCGGCCGGGGCGCTGTACGTCAGCCCGCCGTCCCGCGAGTGGGCCACCAGCCGCCTGGTGGCGCTGCTGGTACGGCTGTTGAGCATGACGCGGCCATCGGCCAGCTCGACGGTCTTGTTCTCGTCCATCCGCGGGCCCACCGGCGTCCCCATCCGCCAGCTCGCACCGTGGTCGTCGCTGTACGCGCTGGCCGCCCACATGCTGCCGTCCGCCTTGCGGAACGCGTACTGCTGCAGCAGCCGCCCGCCGGAGAGCTGGCCGCCGGCCCCCGACGAGGCGAAGATGCCCCGCCAGGAAGGGTCCTTGAGGGCACGGGTCAGGCGCCGGTGGCGCCAGCTGCGGCCGCCGTCGTCGGAGTAGCTGTAGTCGGTGTGCAGTACGCGGACACTGTCGTGGGCGTTGCCCGCACCCGCGTTGCCGAACCCCACGCCCTTGGGCGCGTACGCATGGAAGAGGAACACCCGGCCCGTCTGCCGGTCGACGAGCAGGCTCGGATCGCCCGCGCCCACCCCGCCGTCGTAGTCCACCACCGCCCTCGGCGCGCTCCAGGTACGCCCGTTGTCAAAGCTGCGCCGCACCATCACGTCCACATCGCCGGGCAGATCGGCCGCGCTGTCGTTGCGCCGGTCGTAGGCCGCGAGGAGGGTGCCGTCCGGCAGCGCGGTCAGCGCCGGGATGCGGTAGGTGTGCGCACCCCGCCCGGACACCGCCAGATCGGCCGTCTCGTACAGACCGGCCCGGGCGGCGGGCGCCACAGGCACATCCGGCACACCGGCGCCGGTGACGAGCAGCGCGGCCAGCGCGAGGGGACGGGCGGCTTTCACCGACACCTCCGGGACGGACGCGGTGGGGGCCGCTCCAGGGTGCGGGACCGCAACGGTCACGGCGCGCTGAGCGCCGCTGTGGGGGTGACGGGCCGACCGGTCGCCCCGTCGATCCGCGCCCCGGAATACCGCCCGCCGCCCCCGGTGATTTGCGCCCCGGAATACCGCCCGCTCCCACGCCGTTGTGGCCCCGCAGGGGGCCCTCGCGTCCCCTAGATGATTGAGTCCGATGTTTGTGCTGGCCGCGACCATGGCGAAGGACGTCCGTTGGCCTGAGTGTGACTTCTGGCTTGGACGCCCTTCTGGCGGCACTGTACGTGTTCATCGACGACCATGTGGCGCCGTGTCGCCGGATC
>NZ_JBSFYC010000153.1:0-3344 GCF_053595675.1 Streptomyces sp. NPDC002446
GGCGGCGTCGCCCGCCTCCGGGTCCACGGCGAGGTCGTCCCGGCGCCCGGCTGGCTAAAGCGAAGCAGTCCGGACACCCTGCCCCTCCGGCCCGCCCCCTCCCGTTGGGGGTGGAGGAAAGGCTGGTGGGGGCGCGCCCCGGTGGTCACCTGACGGTCGTCTTTCGGGGCCCGGGAGCTTCGCCCCCGGAGGGGACGGGCCGGAGGGGGTACGCAGGTCGTCCTACAGTGACGCGGGGGCCGACTGCCTGAGGTGGTCGAGGATGACGGCGTTGGCCATGGCGCGGTAGCCCTCGTCGCTCGGGTGGAGGTGGTCGCCGGAGTCGTAGACGGGGCGCAGCCGAACGGGTGCGGCGGGGTCGCGCAGGGCCTTGTCGAAGTCGACGACCTCGTCGTAGACGCTGCCGGCGCGGATGATGCGGTTGACCTGCTCGCGGACGGAATTCAGCTGGGTGGAGTAACCGCGGTGTCCACCGAACGGCGTAAGGGTGGAGCCGGTGACGCGCAGGCCGCGGGCGTGCGCCTCGCGGACGATCTGCCGCATGCCCGCGACGATCTTCTGCGGGTCGAGCTGGCGCGGGGACTTGAACAGGTCGTTCAGCCCGATCTCGACGATGACCGCCTTCACCCCGGTGCGCGAGAGCGCGTCGCGGTCCAGGCGGGACAGCACGCTGGGCCCGTTGTTCGGCGAGAACTTGCTGCCGTTGACCAGCAGACGGTTGCCGCTGATGCCCTCGTTGAGCACGCCGTAGCGGGGCGCCCCGGGCTCGGTGCGCAGCCTCGCGGCGAGGAAGTCCGTCCAGCGGTGGTTGGCGCCGACCGTCGAGGTGATGCCGTCGGTGATCGAGTCGCCGATCGCGACGACCGCGCCGTGGGCCTCGGTGCTCCAGACATCCACGCCGGTCAGGTAGCGCCAGTACGGGCTCTGCTCGGTGTAGGCGGCGCCGGTGGCGTCCTCCGTGCGGTCGCCGCGCGCCAGGTAGGAGGTCTGCCGGGCGTACGGGTGGTAGGTGGCGGGGCCCGAGGGGGAGGGGGAGTACGTGGTGACCAGGAGGTCCGCGTCGGCGGGCACCTTCAGCCGGGCGGGGTCGCTGGTGACCGCGCCGCCCGCCGGGATGGTCACCGCGGGCCTGCCGCCGAAGGACAGCCGGCGCATGGTGCCGGCCGCGGCGGTGGGGTTGCTGGGGGCCGCGGCCAGGGCCACCGAGGCATGGCTGACCACCAGCGGGCGGGTGCCGTAGAGGTTGGAGAGCTGGATGCGGACGCTGGACCCGCCGACGCTGGTGTGGATGACGTTGCGTATCGACATGCCCGCATAGCCGTCCAGGGTGCCGGGCTCGGCCGCGGCCGCGGAGGCCGACCAGGTGCCGACCCACTGTCCCGAGACGGCCGGTGCCGCGGGGTCGCGCGGCTTGTGCGAGGCGCCGGACGGGCCGCCGTCATCGCCGCCGAAGCCGACAAATATCGCCGTCGAGATCAGCACCACCAACGCCGCCAGACCGGCGAGCAGCGCGTAACCCACACTTTTCTTCATGCGGGAGTGGTCTCCTGAGGGAAGCGGAGCATCTCGCTCCGGGCGGGCAAGGGCAGCGGATGATCAGCGGCACCGTTGCGGTCCGATCGGGATCTCATGATCCCACGGACCCCCCGGAGGGCGCCCGGCGCCCCGCTCGATGCCTCCTTGGCATGGACGCGGGGAACTCGTGGTTCGTTCCGGGAGTAGGTCACAGTGGGACATACGGCCGAATCGGCGGCCGGACGTGCGGCGCGCCAGGGCCGTACGGATGGCGGGGGCACGGTGGGAGCGGTGGAGCGGATGGAACGGACGAGAGCGGACATGGCGCCGAACGGGGCAACGCCCCCGGCGCCGGGCACCGCCGCGGGGAGCCGGACGGTGCCGGGCGGCGGCTTCGCCTACGGGGCGGCCGATGAGGAGCGGCGGCGCGGGGTACGCCGGATGAAGGCCCTGGCCACCGGTCTGCTGCTGGCCGTCGCCCTGGTCTACGTGCTGGCGAAGTGGGCCCAGAACGTCGGGGCGGGCGGCTGGACGGGGTTCGTCGCGGCGGCCGCGGAGGCCGGGATGGTCGGCGCGCTGGCCGACTGGTTCGCGGTCACCGCGCTGTTCAAACGGCCGATGGGGCTGCCGATCCCGCACACCGCCATCATTCCGACGAAGAAGGACCAACTGGGTCAGAGCCTGGGTGACTTCGTCGGGGAGAACTTCCTCTCCGGTGACGTCGTCCGCCTCCGGCTGCGCTCCGTCGGCATCGGCCGGCGCCTGGGCGGCTGGCTCGCCGAGCCGAAGAACGCCGACCGGGTCACCGCCGAGCTGTCCACCGCACTGCGCGGCGCGCTGACCGTACTGCGCGACTCCGACGTCCAGGCGGTGGTCGGCGAGGCCATCACCCGTCGCGCCGACGCCCAGGAGATCGCTCCCGGCCTCGGCACGATGCTGGAGAAGGTCGTCGCCGAGGGCGGCCACCGGCGGGTGGTGGACCTGGTCGTCGCCCGCGCCCACGACTGGCTGGTCGAGCACGGCGACTCCGTCATGTCGGCGGTCTCCGGCGGCGCTCCCGGATGGACCCCGCGCTTCGTCGACCGCAAGGTGGGCGACCGGGTCTACAAGGAGCTGCTGCGCTTCGTCACCGAGATGCGGGACATGCCCGAGCATCCGGCGCGCGGCGCGATCGACCGCTTCCTGCGGGACTTCGCGGACGATCTGCAGTCCGACCCGGACACCAGGGCCCGCATCGAGCGGCTGAAGTCCGAGGTGCTGGGACGCGGCGAGGTGCAGGACCTGATCGCCTCGGCCTGGGGCTCGGTCCGCGCGATGATCGTCGCCGCCGCCGAGGACGAGCGCAGCGAACTGCGGCTGCGGGTGCGGGCGGCGCTGCTGTCCCTGGGCCGGCGGCTGTCCGGCGAGGAGCGGCTGCAGGGCAAGGTGGACCGCTGGCTGGAGGGCGCGGCGGTCTATGTCGTGACGACGTATCAGGGCGAGATCACCGCCCTGATCACCGACACCGTCGCCGGCTGGGACGCGGAGCACACCTCGAAGAAGATCGAGGCCCACATCGGCCGGGACCTGCAGTTCATCCGCATCAACGGCACGGTGGTGGGCGCGTTGGCGGGGCTCTTGATCTATACGGTGACGCGGATGCTTGGCTGAGGCTTCGACGTTTTTGGCTTTCCCGCCGTGGGGGTTGTTGTGGGTTCGCCTGCGGCCCTTCCGCTGCGCTTTGCCTCGGCCGATGTTTTGGCTTTCTCGCCGTTGCGCCTGCGGCGGGCGTTGCCGCTGCGCGGGGCTGTTCGGCTGCCGGTGACGGTCCTCCGGGGCCTGGTGTGTGG
>NZ_JBSFYC010000154.1:0-3254 GCF_053595675.1 Streptomyces sp. NPDC002446
TGATGTGGGGCTGTCGTTGGCGGTGTCGCGGTCGGGTTTTGAGCGGCGTGCGGTGGTGCTGGGGGCCGATCGGGCGGGGCTGCTCGATGCGCTGGGCGCGGTGGGCGCGGGCGGTGAGTCGGCTGGTGTGGTGCAGGGGTCGGTCCGTGAGCTTGGCCGGACGGTGTTTGTCTTCCCTGGTCAGGGTTCGCAGTGGGTGGGCATGGGTGCGGAGTTGTTGTCGGCTTCGCCGGTGTTCGCTGAGTGGATGGGGCGGTGTGGGGAGGCGCTGGCGCCGTTTGTGGACTGGGATCTGTTGGAGGTTGTTTCCGAGGGTCGTGCTTTGGACCGGGTGGATGTGGTTCAGCCGGTGACGTGGGCCGTGATGGTGTCCCTCGCCGAGTTGTGGCGTTCGGTGGGCGTGGTTCCCGATGCGGTGATGGGTCATTCGCAGGGGGAGATCGCTGCTGCTGTGGTGGCGGGTGGTCTGTCGTTGGAGGATGGTGCGCGGGTGGTGGCGCTGCGTTCGCAGGTCATCGGTCGTGAGCTGGCTGGGCGTGGTGGTATGGCGTCCATTGCGCTGCCCGAGGCGGAGGTGCGGGACCGGCTCAAGACGGAGGATGGGCTCGGTGTCGCGGCTGTCAACGGCCCGGTTTCCACGGTGATTTCGGGCGATGCGGCTGCGGTTGAGGCGTTCGTGGCGGCGTGTGAGGCGGACGGTGTCCGGGCGCGTCGTATCCCGGTGGATTACGCCTCGCATTCGGCGCATGTGGAGGCCATTGAGCAGGAGCTGCTCCATGTGCTGGAGCCCGTACGGCCGCAGTCGGGCACCATTCCCTTCTACTCCACGGTGGAAGACGCCTACGTCGATACGGTGAACCTGGGCGCTGCGTACTGGTACCGGAATCTGCGTCGTCAGGTGCAGTTCGAGGCCGGGGTTCGTTCCCTTGCGGCGGAGGGTTTTACGACCTTCGTGGAGTCGAGTGCGCACCCGGTCCTGACCGTGAGCGTCCAGGAGACTCTCGACGACGTAGTCGTGGCGGGCTCCCTGCGCCGTGACGAGGGAACCCTGGAGCGTTTCCTGACCTCGGCTGCTGAGCTCTACGTGACCGGTGTGCCCGTGGACTGGTCGGAGCTCTTCGTCGGCACCGGCGCCCGCCGCGTCGACCTGCCCACCTACGCCTTCCAGCGCGAACGCTACTGGCTGGAAGCCCCCGCTTCGGCCGTCGGTGACATGGCGGCCGCCGGTCTGACGACGGCGAGCCATCCGTTGTTGGGGGCGGCGGTTGAGGTGGCGGGTTCGGATGAGTTGCTGTTTACGGGGCGGTTGTCGCTGAGGTCGCATCCGTGGTTGGCGGATCATGCGGTGGCGGGGACGGTGTTGTTGCCGGGTACGGCGTTTGTGGAGTTGGCGGTGCGGGCCGGTGATGAGGCTGGTTGTGGGGTGGTGGAGGAGCTGACGTTGGAGGCTCCGCTGATCGTTCCGGAGCGGGGCGGGGTCGCCCTCCAGCTCGGCTTGGCCGCCCCCGACGCCTCCGGGCGCCGCGCGCTGAGCGTCTACTCGCGGGCGATCGCGGACGAGCGCGGCCCGTGGGTGCGGCATGCGACCGGCACGCTGGCACCCGCCGAGGCTCCGTCCCCGACTCCGGCCCCGGCCCCGGATCCGGCCCCGGACGCGGCTCCCGACGCGGCGGTCTCCTCAGGCTCACCCACCGACCTGGCCATTTGGCCCCCGACCGGCGCCGAAGCGGTGGCGATCGACGGCTACTACGACCGGCTCGCCGCCCAGGGATACGGATACGGTCCGGCGTTCCACGGGCTGCGGGCGACCTGGCGGCGCGGTGATGAGCTGTTCGCCGAGGTCCAGCTGCCCGCGGAGGTGGCCACGGACGCGGCGGCGTTCGGCTTGCACCCGGCGCTGCTGGACGCCGCACTGCACACCCTGGGCCTGGGGGCGATCCCCGACGCGGGGGAGGGGCGGGCACGTCTGCCGTTCTCCTGGAGCGGGGTGTCACTCCATCTGGCCGGTGCCGCAGCGCTGCGGGTACGGGTCACCCCCCTGAGCGAGGACACCGTTGCGCTGACGGTCGCAGACCCGACGGGCGCGCCGGTTGCGTCGATCGAGTCGCTGGTCACCCGGCCGGTCGCCACGGAGCTGCTCAAGGCGGCGAGTTCGCCCGTACGTGACGCGATGTTCGCGGTGGACTGGATTCAGCTCCCGGCGGCCGGGGCCACGGACGACAACACCCGACGCTGGGCAGTCCTCGGCAGTCACGCGGCTGACGCGATGGACGCGATTGACGCGATGGACGGGGCCGACGCGGTTGATGCGGCTGGCACGGCTGGCACGGCTCGTATGTCTGGCATGTCTGACGTGGCCGGCGCGCTGGAGCGCTCGGGAGTGGCCGTGGCGTCCTACGCCGACCTTGCCGCGCTCGGCGCCGCTCACGAGCAGTCTCCGCACGATGTTCCGGACGTGGTGGTTCTTCCGTGCGCCGCCGGGGTGGTCGCCGATGCCGCGGGGCTCGCCGACGCCACCCACACCGCGCTGCAGCGGATCCTCGGGGCGGTTCACGCATGGCTGGCCGACGAGCGCTTCTCCTCGTCGCGGCTGGTCGTCCTGACCCGAGGTGCGGTCGCGGCCACACCCGACGACACGGAGCTCGACCTTCCCCATGCCGCCGTCTGGGGTTTGTTGCGATCGGCGCAGTCGGAGCATCCGGAGCGGTTTGTGCTGGTGGATGTGGAGGGTGAGGCGTCGTCGTTGGGTGTGCTGCCGGTTGCGGTGGCGTGTGGTGAGCCGCAGGTGGCGGTGCGCGGGGGTGTGCTGCGGGTGCCGCGTGTCGTGCGGGCGCAGGTTCCGGTGCCTGAGTCCCCTGGTTCGTGGGGTGAGGGTGCGGTGCTGGTGACCGGTGCGTCGGGTGTGCTGGCGGGTGTGGTAGTTCGGCACCTGGTGAGCACAGGGCAGGTGCGCCGTGTCGTGCTGGTGTCGCGTCGTCCGGCTGACGAACTGGCAGCTGAAGTACGGGAGTTGGGCGCCGAGGCGGTCGTTGTGGCATGTGACGTGGCGGATCGTGGTGCGTTGGCCGAGGTGTTTGCCGCTCACGAGATCTCGGCGGTGGTGCATGCGGCCGGTGTGTTGGATGACGGTGTGGTGGAGTCGCTGACGCCGGAGCGGGCTGGTGGGGTGCTGCGGCCGAAGGTCGATGGTGCGATGGCGTTGCATGATCTGACTTGTGGGTTGGATCTGAAGGCGTTTGTGTTGTTCTCGTCGG
>NZ_JBSFYC010000155.1:1645-3252 GCF_053595675.1 Streptomyces sp. NPDC002446
GGGGTGGGTTGTGACGGGTGGCTGGTCGTTGCTTGAGAACTGCACAGTGGACGCGAGCATCTGTGGCCAAGTTTTTAAGGGCGCACGGTGGATGCCTTGGCACCAGGAACCGATGAAGGACGTGGGAGGCCGCGATAGGCCCCGGGGAGCTGTCAACCGAGCTTTGATCCGGGGGTGTCCGAATGGGGAAACCCGGCAGTCGTCATGGGCTGTCACCCGCTGCTGAACACATAGGCAGTGTGGAGGGAACGCGGGGAAGTGAAACATCTCAGTACCCGCAGGAAGAGAAAACAACCGTGATTCCGGGAGTAGTGGCGAGCGAAACTGGATGAGGCCAAACCAGTCACGTGTGATACCCGGCAGGGGTTGCGTGGTTGGGGTTGTGGGATCTCTTTTCTGCAGTCTGCCGGCTGTGGGACGAGTCAGAAACCGTTGATGTAGGCGAAGGACATGCGAAAGGTCCGGCGTAGAGGGTAAGACCCCCGTAGCTGAAACATTGACGGCTCGTTTAAGAGACACCCAAGTAGCACGGGGCCCGTGAAATCCCGTGTGAATCTGGCGGGACCACCCGTTAAGCCTAAATATTCCCTGGTGACCGATAGCGGATAGTACCGTGAGGGAATGGTGAAAAGTACCGCGGGAGCGGAGTGAAATAGTACCTGAAACCGTGTGCCTACAAGCCGTGGGAGCGTCGCACATCGAGCTTGCTCGGTGTGTCGTGACTGCGTGCCTTTTGAAGAATGAGCCTGCGAGTTTGCGGTATGTTGCGAGGTTAACCCGTGTGGGGAAGCCGTAGCGAAAGCGAGTCCGAATAGGGCGTTGAGTAGCGTGCCCAAGACCCGAAGCGGAGTGATCTAGCCATGGGCAGGTTGAAGCGGAGGTAAGACTTCGTGGAGGACCGAACCCACCAGGGTTGAAAACCTGGGGGATGACCTGTGGTTAGGGGTGAAAGGCCAATCAAACTCCGTGATAGCTGGTTCTCCCCGAAATGCATTTAGGTGCAGCGTCGTGTGTTTCTTGCCGGAGGTAGAGCACTGGATAGGCGATGGGCCCTACCGGGTTACTGACCTTAGCCAAACTCCGAATGCCGGTAAGTGAGAGCGCGGCAGTGAGACTGTGGGGGATAAGCTCCATGGTCGAGAGGGAAACAGCCCAGAGCATCGACTAAGGCCCCTAAGCGTGTGCTAAGTGGGAAAGGATGTGGAGTCGCAGAGACAACCAGGAGGTTGGCTTAGAAGCAGCCACCCTTGAAAGAGTGCGTAATAGCTCACTGGTCAAGTGATTCCGCGCCGACAATGTAGCGGGGCTCAAGCACACCGCCGAAGTCGTGTCATTGCAGCAATACTCCCAACGGAGGCTGTGATGGGTAGGGGAGCGTCGTGTGCCGGGTGAAGCAGCCGTGGAAACGAGTTGTGGACGGTTCACGAGTGAGAATGCAGGCATGAGTAGCGATACAAGAGTGGGAAACTCTTGCGCCGATTGACTAAGGGTTCCTGGGTCAAGCTGATCTGCCCAGGGTAAGTCGGGACCTAAGGCGAGGCCGACAGGCGTAGTCGATGGACAACCGGTTGATATTCCGGTACCCGCTTTGAAACGCCCAATATCGA
>NZ_JBSFYC010000156.1:0-2805 GCF_053595675.1 Streptomyces sp. NPDC002446
AGACGTCATCTCATTTGGATGGTTGGGTAGGCTGTCGTGCGTAGAGCGCAGTTCTGGCGGCATCCGGGGCAGGTCCCCCGTAAGCGCACGATGCGGTCCGAGCCGGTCCAGCAGACGTATCCGTCCGGCCAGGTGCCAGCCTTGTGCTTGCGGCAGCCGCAGCACTCGGCCATGAATCCGCGTTCGTACTGCTCGTCGGTGGCGTCGGGGCGGGTGATGCGTCGGGCAGATGCGGGTGGCGGGGGACGCAGCTTGGCGACGTTCGCGGGCGGGGCTGGCGGGTCGCCAGTGGCGATCTCGCGGACGCCGGCGCTCTCGGCCGTGGTGGCCAGCCGGGGTGCAAGACAAGATGTTGCAGAGCGCGCGGCCACGGCGCGCAGCCCGTCGTAGGTTAGCGCTCGCGCTGGAGGTCACGCTCGACTTCGCTGGCCGCGGCGAAGGTCTGCACCGAGTACTTCACCGTGGACAGCAGCTCGCCGGTGCGCGGGTGGCGGGCGGTGAGGTCCATCGCGTTCCCGCTCAGCGGCCCGGCGCGCCAGCCGCCGTGCATGATGACTCCCGGATTGCTTCCACAGGGGATTCCCAGCACTCTTGAAGTAGAGACAAAAGCGCCAGGGCAAGCCGGTCGGGATCCCTTCGACAAGCCGACCACTCATGTGAAACCAGTTCAGTCAGCGAGCCTTGGAGAGCACTCCCGACCGTTGAGGCATGCACAAACGGCAGCTGTCAGTACCTTGTCGCCCCCTAGGCGACCGCTGCGCTGCGGTACAGCGCAGCACGACCGAAAGCGCCAGAGTCGAAAGTTTGCGCAATGAGAAAAATCTGGGTCGGCGTGGCTGCAATGTCGCTCTTGCTGCCCGGGCAGCTACTTGGCCTTTCCGGGACTGCAAACGCAGCGGACACCAGCGTGTTCGTGGAGGAGAGCACCAAAAATTTGGTAATTCAGGCAGAAGCGGGAGCAAACAACGTCATCAAGATCACCGCGTCGGGGTCTGATTTTGTTGTCACTGATTACGGGAGCCACGCTCATCGGAGGTAACCGGTGTACGGCATTCCCGGCGGAAGTACGTTGCCCTGCCGCGGGAATAGCGCGCGTAGTCGTCCGCGCGGCAGATGGCAACGACGACGTCACAGTCAGTGAGAGTATTCGCGGTTACGCCGCTCTCCATGGTGAGGATGGCGACGACGCACTTCAAGTCGGGTCTGGCGGGTTCCTGGGTGGCGGCGAAGGAAACGACAAGCTATTCGGTGGCCGCGGCGACAACATAATCCTCGGGGGGACGGGCGATGACGCACTGATCGGTGGGCCAAGCCTTGACAACCTCAACGGCGAAAACGGCAACGACTATCTCTTCGCGCAAGAAGGAGGCGACACCCTCACAGGCGGCAGAGGTGAGGACGAACTCATCGGAGGTGCCGGCGTCGACACGCTCGAAGGCCAGCAGGAACGCGACTATTGCTACGGCGGGGACCACGACGACACCATCAACGGCGGAACCGGCAGGGACTCTGTTAGCGGCGGAAACGGGGATGACCAGATAACGGGCGGCCCTGAAGAAGATGTCGTTAAGGGTGAAGCCGGCGCGGATTGGGTACGCGGAGGCACCGGCGACGACATTTTGACGGGTGGTGAAGGCTGGGACTTCCTCGATGGCGAGCCTGGTAACGACCATATCGAAGGCGACGCCGGATCGGACAAGCTGTGGGGCGGGGTGAATGATGATCACCTCTTCGGCGAGATCGGCAACGACACGCTTGAGGGCGACCTCGGAAAAGATTTTGCGAATGGTGGGGACGGCACCGACATCTGCCGCGGCGAACAAGTACGGCGCTGCGAGCGGTGAACTATCGCGTTCCACATAAGACGTCATCGCATTTGGATGGTTGGGTAGGCTGTCGTTCATGGTGGGGATCGTTGAGCGGCTGGTGCCGGATGAGTTGTTCTTAGAAGTCATCTCATTTGGATGGCTGGGTAGGCTGTCGGTTGTGGTGGGGATTGTTGAGCGGCTGGTGCCGGATGAGCTGTGGGAACTGTTTCAGCGCGTGGTCCCGGAGGCACCGTCGCGGCCTCAGGGCGGTGGCCGGCGTCGGCATGGCGATCGCCAGGTACTCGCCGCGATCGTGTTCGTTGCCACGTCGGGCTGCACGTGGCGGCAGCTGCCAGCGGCATCGTTCGGGCCGTCGGGGGCAACAGCCCACCGGCGGTTCTCCGAGTGGACCGAAGCCCGGGTATGGGCCAAGCTCCACCGCCTGGTGCTCGACGAGCTCGGCGCCCGTGGCAAGCTGGACTGGTCCCGCTGCGCGATCGACTCGGTGAACATGCGGGCTCTGAAAAGGGGGACCTGACGGGTCCGAATCCTGTCGACAGGGGCAAGTTCGGATCGAAGATCCACTTGATCACGGAGCGGACTGGTCTGCCCCTGTCCGTCGGAATCTCGGGTGCGAACCTGCACGACAGCCAGGCCCTCGAACCCCTCGTGCGCGGCATCCCGCCCATCCGTTCCCGCCGCGGCCGCCGGCGGCGCAAGCCCGCCAAGCTCCACGCAGACAAAGGCTACGACTACCCCCACCTGCGGAAATGGTTACGCCAGCGCGGCATCCGCCACCGCATAGCCCGTAAGGGAATCGAGTCCACCCAGCGGCTTGGACGCCACCGCTGGACCATAGAACGGACCATGGCCTGGCTCGCCGGCTGCCGCCGCCTCCACCGCCGATACGAACGCAAAGCCGAACACTTCCTCGCCTTCACCAGCCTCGCCTGCACCCTCATCTGCTACCGCAGACTCGCCAATTGAGATGACTTCT
>NZ_JBSFYC010000157.1:0-2663 GCF_053595675.1 Streptomyces sp. NPDC002446
GGGCCGCCGTGTTCGTACAGCAGCTGGCGGCAGCGGCCGCAGGGCCCCTGCCCCGGAGGACCGCCACCGCACCCCGAAAACGCCCCGCGCAGCGGCACCGCCCGCCGCAGGCGCAACGGCGAGCAAGCCAAACGTCGACCCAGGCAAAGCGCAGCGGAAGGGTTACCCCCGCAGAACCCCGTCGATGATCCTGGCCCACTGTTCGACGACCCGGTTCCGGCGGGGCGAGTCGTCGGTCAGGAGGTTGGCCAGGCCCAGGCCGCGGGCCATGTCGAGGAGGCCCTGTACGGTCTCGCGGACGCCGGGCGCGGACTCGTCGGCGTCCAGGAGCGCCACGGCCGTACGGTGTGCCTCGCGGCCGACCCGGGCCTCCAGGGCGGTGACCCGTTCGCGCAGCTGCTCCTCGTCGGAGGCGGCCACCCACAGGTGCAGGGCGGCCCGGAACAGCGGTCCCGTGTAGAGGCCGACCAGTTCCTCGACGATGATCCGGGTGCGGGCGACGGACCCGGCGGGCGGCAGGTTGTGGGCGACCGCCTTCAGGGCGCCGCGGCGCTTGTCCGCGACATGCTCGACGGCCGCCGTGAAGAGGTCCTCGCGGGTGCGGAAGTGGTGCTGGGCGGCGCCCCGGGAGACGCCCGCCCGTTCGGCGACCACCGAGACCGTGCTGCCGCTCCAGCCGCGCTCCGCGAGGCAGGCGACGGCCGCCTCCAGCAGCTTGAGGCGGGTGGCGCGGCTGCGGTCCTGCTGGGGCGGGCGGGCTCCGCGGGCCGGGGTCAGCGCGCCCATGCCGGGGCCCGCCGTTCCAGGAAGGCGGTCATGCCCTCACGGGCCTCCGCGGAGGCGAAGAGCCGCGCGGAGTGTGCGGCGAGCGCGTCGGTGTCGCGGTCGAAGGCGGCCAGCACCTGGGCGGTGGCCAGCTTCTTCGACTCGGCCAGGCCCTGGGGCGAGCCCTTGCGCAGCCCGTCCAGTACGGGGGCCAGACCGGCGTCGACGTCCTCGGCGGCGAGCGTGACCAGCCCGATCCTGGCCGCTTCCCGGGCGTCGAACCTCTCGCCCGTCAGGTAGTAGCGGCTCGCGGCGCGCGGGTCCAGCCGCGGCAGCAGCGGCAGGGAGATCACGGCCGGGGCGAGGCCGAGGCGGGCCTCGGTGAAGGCGAAGGTGGACTCCGGGCCGGCGACGGCGATGTCGCAGGCGCCGAGCAGGCCGAGGCCGCCGGCCCGTACGTGACCGGTGACCCGGGCGACGACGGGCCGGGGCAGCTCGACGATGGCGCGCAGCAGCCGGACCAGGCCCAGCGGCCCCTCTACGGCCGCCCCCGAGGTGGCCTCGGCCAGATCCGCGCCGGCGCAGAACGTGCCGCCGGTGTGGGTCAGTACGACCGCGCGGGTGCCGTCGTCGGCTGCGGCCTGTGCGAGCGCCTCGTGCAGCTCGGCCGTCAGCCGGGCGGAGAGCGCGTTGCGGTTGTGCGGGGAGTCCAGGGCGAGGGTGGTGATGCCGCGCTCGTGGGAGCGCGCCACCAGGGGTGTCGCGGGTGCGTCGGTCATCGGTGTGTCGAGCTCCTTTCGGCTGCCCGCCGGGCAGGCAGCGTCCTCTCCCGAAGTGCCGCTGCTCAGTACGACTTGGGCAGCCCCAGGGACTGGTGCGAGACGTAGTTGAGGATCATCTCGCGGCTGACCGGGGCGATCCGGGCGACCCGGGCGGCGGTGATCATCGAGGCGAGGCCGTACTCGCGGGTGAGGCCGTTGCCGCCGAGGGTGTGGACGGCCTGGTCGACGGCGTGCACCGCGGCCTCGGCCGCCGCGTACTTGGCCATGTTGGCGGCCTCCCCCGCGGCCGGGTCGTCGCCCGCGTCGTAGAGGTGCGCCGCCTTCCGCGTCATCAACCCGGCCAGTTCCAGCTCGATATGGGCCTGGGCGAGCGGGTGGGCGATGGCCTGGTGGGCGCCGACGGGCTCCTTCCACACCTGGCGGGTGCGGGCGTACTCGACGGCCCGGCCGAGGGCGTGGCGGCCCATGCCGAGGGCGAACGCGGCGGTCATGATGCGCTCGGGGTTGAGTCCGGCGAAGAGCTGGAGCAGTCCGGCGTCCTCGTCGCCGACGAGGGCGTCGGCGGGCAGCCGCACCTCGTCCAGGGTCAGCTCGAACTGCTTCTCCGGGGCGGCCAGTTCCATCGGTATGGCGCTGCGGCCGAAGCCGGGGGCGTCGCGGGGGACGATGAACAGACAGGGCTTGAGGCGTCCGGTCCGCGCGTCCTCCGTGCGGCCGACGATCAGTGTCGCGTCGGCGATGTCGACGCCCGAGATGAACACCTTGCGGCCGCTGAGGATCCAGTCCGCGCCGTCGCGCCGGGCCGTGGTGGTGATGCGGTGGGAGTTGGAGCCGGCGTCGGGTTCGGTGATGCCGAAGGCCATCTTGCGGGAGCCGTCGGCCAGGCCCGGCAGCCAGGCCCGTTTCTGCTGCTCGGTGCCGAAGCGGGCGATGACCGTACCGCAGATGGCGGGGGACACGACCAGCATCAGCAGGGGGCAGCCGGCGGCGCCCAGCTCCTCCAGTACGAGGGCGAGTTCGGTGATGCCGCCGCCTCCGCCGCCGTACTCCTCGGGGAGGTTGACGCCCAGGTAGCCGAGCCGCGCGGCCTCCGCCCACAGGTCGTCGGTGTGCCGG
>NZ_JBSFYC010000158.1:0-2588 GCF_053595675.1 Streptomyces sp. NPDC002446
CGGGTGGCGGGTGTGGTGCGGGCGAAGGCGGGTGCCGCGGCCGTACTGGACGAGCTGACCCGTGACCGCGACCTGGACGCCTTCGTCCTCTTCTCCTCGGTCGTCGGCACTCTCGGACGTGCCGGGCAGGGTAACTTCGCCGCCGCCAGCGCCGCCTTGGACGCGTTGGCCCAGCAGCGTCATGACCTCGGCCTGCCCGCGACATCGGTGGCCTGGGGGCCGTGGAACGCGGGCGGTGTCGCCGGTGGCACGGTCGGAGAGGAGCTGCGCAGGCGCGGACTTCCCGCCCTGGACGCCGACCTGGCGCTCGGTGCGATGGCACAGGCGGTGGGGCGCGGCGAGGCCGCAGTGATGATCGCCGACGTGGACTGGGAGCGCTTTGTGCCCTCGTTCACCGCGGGTCGGCCCAGCCCCCTGATCGCCGACCTGCCGGACGTACGGATGTCTCGGGCGACCCCTTCGTCCACCAAGGACGGGGAAGCCGACGGAACGGCGTCGTCGCTGGCGCAGCGTGTCGCGGACCTGCCCGCCGCCGAGGCGGAGCATCTGCTGCTGGAACTCGTACGTACCCAGGCCGCGGCCGTGCTGGGACATGCGTCAACGGACGCGGTCGGTGAGACTCAGGCGTTCAAGGACATCGGCTTTGATTCCCTGACGGCGGTCGAACTCCGCAATCGCCTGAAGAACGCGACCGGTCTGCGACTGACCCCGACCCTGGTCTTCAACTACCCGACTCCCAAGGCGCTGGCCCGCCATCTGTACGGCGAACTCGCCGGGCGGACGGCTGGGGCGCAGCCGGAGAGCGTGACGGCGGCCCCGGTCGCCGCCCTGCCGGCCGTCGATGACGATCCGGTCGTCATTGTGTCGATGGCGTGCCGTTTTCCGGGTGGGGTGAGTTCGCCGGAGGATCTGTGGCGGCTTGTTGCCGAGGGCGGGGATGCGATTTCGGTGTTCCCGGCGGATCGTGGCTGGGACGTCGAGTCGCTGTATGACGCGGATCCGGAGCATGCGGGCACGTCGTACGTCCGCGAGGGCGGTTTCCTTTACGGTGCGGCGGAGTTCGATCCGGGGTTCTTCGGGATTTCGCCGCGGGAGGCGCTGGCGATGGATCCGCAGCAGCGGCTGCTGCTGGAGACGTCGTGGGAGGCGTTCGAGCGGGCCGGGATCAATCCGGAGAGCCTGCGCGGCAGCCGGTCCGGGGTCTTCATGGGCGTGGTGTCGCAGGACGACTACGGCCCGCGGATGAGCGAGGCGCCCGAGGAATTCGAGGGCTATCTGCTCACCGGTACCGCCGCGAGCGTGGTCTCGGGCCGGGTCTCGTACACGTTCGGGCTGGAGGGCCCGGCGGTGACGGTGGACACCGCGTGCTCGTCGTCGCTGGTGGCGCTGCATCTGGCGGCGCAGGCCCTGCGGCAGGGCGAGTGCACCCTGGCCCTGGCCGGCGGCGCGACCGTCATGTCCACACCGGGGACATTCGTGGAGTTCAGTCGTCAGCGGGGGCTGGCGGCGGACGGCCGGTGCAAGGCGTTCGCGGCCGCTGCGGACGGCACGGGCTGGGGCGAGGGTGTCGGTGTGCTGGTGCTGGAGCGGCTGTCGGATGCGCGCCGTAACGGCCATGAGGTGCTGGCCGTGGTGCGTGGCACGGCGGTGAACCAGGACGGGGCGAGCAACGGCCTGACGGCCCCCAATGGGCCGTCGCAGGAGCGCGTCATTCGGCAGGCCCTGGCCAATGCCCGTCTCACCCCGGACCAGGTGGATGTGGTGGAGGCGCACGGTACGGGGACGACGTTGGGTGACCCGATCGAGGCGCAGGCGCTGATCGCGACGTATGGGCAGGGTCGGGATGAGGCTGCGGGGCCGTTGTGGCTGGGGTCGTTGAAGTCGAATGTCGGGCATACGCAGGCGGCTGCGGGTGTCGGTGGTGTGATCAAGATGGTGTTGGCGATGCGGCATGGTGTGTTGCCGCGGACGCTGCATGTGGATGAGCCGTCGCCTCATGTGGACTGGTCAGCGGGTGCGGTGGAGCTGCTGACGGAGGAGCGGGCCTGGCCTTCGGTGGCCGGTCGGGTGCGGCGTGCGGGTGTGTCGTCGTTCGGTGTGAGCGGGACCAATGCGCACGCGATCATCGAGCAGGCGCCGGTCGCCGAGGCGGCGGAGCCCGAGCCGGAGCGCAAGGGCGACACGGGCGACACGGGCGACACGGGCGTGGGCATGATCCCATGGCTGATCACCGCCCGCGGTGCCGAGGCGCTGCGGGCCCAGGCGGAGCGGCTGCGTACGTACGTAGCGGCGCGGCCCGAGCTGGCGCCGGACGACGCCGCGTACTCCCTGGCGACGACCCGGGCTGTGATGGAGCACCGCGCCGTGGTCCTCGCCGCGGACCGCCCTAGTGCCCTTGACGCCCTGACCGCGATGTCTCAGGGCGAGACACCAACCGGCGTGGTGGAGGGCCGTGTGTCCGGTGTTTCCGGCCGGGTTGGTTTTCTCTTTTCGGGTCAGGGTTCGCAGCGGGTGGGGATGGGGCGTGTTTTGTATGGGGTGTTTCCGGTTTTTGCTGCGGCTGTGGATGAGGTGTGTGGGGCTTTTGA
>NZ_JBSFYC010000159.1:0-2280 GCF_053595675.1 Streptomyces sp. NPDC002446
CCGATACGAACGCAAAGCCGAACACTTCCTCGCCTTCACCAGCCTCGCCTGCACCCTCATCTGCTACCGCAGACTCGCCAATTGAGATGACTTCTTAGTGCAGTGCGCGTCCTGGCGATCATCTTGCGGACACTGCCCGAGGTGACCTCGTCGCCATTGGCCTTGTCCACGTCCACGGTGCCAATGCCCGGCGCCGTAGAAAGCGCGGCGGCGAGCTTCTTCTCAACACGCTCGATGAGAGTGTTTGCCTGCGGGGCAAGAACCTGCGCACCGAAGTCTTCGATATCTAGCGTCAGTTCGGCGTCGGTCAGGTCAACGGCAGAGTAAATGTGCCGGTCCAGGCGAACGGGAATCTTCCACTCGGCGAGGCTCTCAGATTCGATGCCACCGGAGTTGTCGGCCCGTAGATCCTGCTCAGTGCCGGTCAGACGAGACGGCGCTTGATGTTCACAGCGTCACCCGCCGCGCCGGTGAAGTCCGCGCCGGAATCCTTGGCGACAAGTCCCGCTAGAACCGTCTGCCGCTTGAGCAGACCGAGGGTCCCCGCAGCTAGCTTGTCCGCCTTCGCAAAAACATTAGTAGACATGAATACGCATCTCTCTGCGCCGCTTAGAAACGAGCGCGCTTAGCAAAAGCCCGAGCAATCTTGATCGGGTCAGCAGCAACCCCCGCCGCGCCTCGCCGAGCTCCCGCTGAACGGCCTCGACCTGCTCGCGCAGGTGCTGTTCCTCGGTCTTGCGTGCTTCCTCGGGCTCCTGGTGGGCCTGGACGATCGGCACGTACTCCGCCAACTGTGCCCGTAGCTGCTCCACCTCGGCGGACAGATCCTCCGCGGCCGGCGGTGCGTCGACCACCGCATCAGGCGCCGCGGGTTCGGTCTCGTTGGTCGCCTCGTTCGGCGTCTCGTCACTCATGCGTAAACCTCTCAAAAATCGGATCGTTAGACGACGGAACCGTTCACTCGAATGGCCGCTCTCCGGTCGTAGCCAGCCACAGAGGCGAGCACGGTGGTGCCATGAACAAAACGCGAATGAACCTCTCGAAGAGAACTGTTTTGCGGACGGCCCTGGGCGGCGCTGCCCTCGGAATGGCTTTTGCCGCAGGGGCCACAACGACCGCGTACGCCGTCGGCAACTCCACCCCTCACGTCGTCACAAAAGCCCCGGCTGACTGGGGCGACCAGAACAACGGCATAGGAGGGGGGACCAGCAGCCACGGCTGGGGCAACCAGAGCAACGGCATTGGAGGGGGGACCAGCAGCCACGGCTGGGGCAACCAGAGCAACGGCATGTCCTGACGGATAAAACCGTCACAAACTCGGGCTGAAGCGAAGGACCGGCACAGTTCCTCCACTTGGCCCGCACCGCCCCGCCTGTTCTGCCGTGCTCCATGGCAGAACAGGCGGGGCTCCCATATGCGCCCTATGCGCGGCCTTCGACGAGCCGCCGGAACTGAATCGGGTCACCGCCCGCCTCACGCCACAGAGCACCGTAACGCTGCTCCTGAGGCGTAGGGCGCGACCGACGAGAATAGACCAGTTCCATGTGGCACTGACACGCACGATGAACACCCGCACCCCGCCCACCTCAGACCGCCGCCCTTCCGGGAACCCGCCGCGGACTTCTGGTCCCTATAGACAGCGCCCTGACTCGCCAACATCGCGCAAAATGAGCAGGCGCCCCCGAACACACCCGGCGCCACCCGATACACCGCCGGTCCCGGTCGATGCCATCGGCAATGACGCTGCGGCCGGACCGTAAAATGTGGCCGGTCACGCTTCCCAACTGACCTGATAGGGCAAGCCGGTTGGCCTCCTCTACCGGTACACCCGTGGCAAAGAGTCGGCGGACGTACCCCGGCCCGTACTTCGCCAGGGCGCTCTCCGACTGCCCCCGGCAGTGCAAGGCCGGGCGCGGACACGGTGAACCCATCGGCCACCAGCCCGAGGGCATGAAGTTCCGCGCGCCGGAAACGTGCGAAGTAGTTGACGGCTACCTGGCCCGACTTCGTATGTGCCACTTGGTACAGTTCCTCAGCCTGAGCGACGTACCGCAGCCATGACGCGTCGTCGGCCGGATCAACCGCCGCCCATGCCGCCGATAGCTTCTTCAGAGCGTTCCCTGTCAGGGCGCGCTGTGCCCGTTGGTGCGCAGCTGTCAGCCGCTCTCCCAAGTTGCTTAGACCGTGTCCTATGTGGTGAGGCGGGCGAGTCGTTTGTAGCAACACAGGGTGGCAGCGAGGCCGAGAAGGCCAGGTAGTTGCGGGGGTGGCGTTCGTAGC
>NZ_JBSFYC010000160.1:0-2276 GCF_053595675.1 Streptomyces sp. NPDC002446
GGCGACGTCCATGACATCGGCAAGAACCTCGTCGACATCATCCTGTCCAACAACGGCTACAACGTCGTCAACCTCGGCATCAAGCAGCCGGTCTCCGCGATCCTGGAAGCCGCCGAGGAGCACAAGGCCGACGTCATCGGCATGTCCGGGCTCCTGGTGAAGTCCACGGTGATCATGAAGGAGAACCTGGAGGAGCTCAACCAGCGCAAGCTGGCGGCGACCTACCCGGTGATCCTGGGCGGGGCCGCCCTCACCCGCGCCTACGTCGAGCAGGACCTGCACGAGATCTACGACGGCGAGGTCCGCTACGCCCGGGACGCCTTCGAGGGCCTGCGCCTGATGGACGCGCTGATCGCCGTCAAGCGGGGCGTGCCCGGCGCGACCCTGCCGGAGCTGAAGAAACGCCGCGTGCCACAGCGGACGCTGACCATCGAGGAACCCGAGGACACCGGCCGCTCGGACGTCGCCCTCGACAACCCGGTACCGGCCCCGCCGTTCTGGGGCACCCGCGTCATCAAGGGCATCCAGCTCAAGGAGTACGCGTCCTGGCTGGACGAGAGTGCCCTGTTCAAGGGCCAGTGGGGGCTCAAGGGCGACACCATCGAGAGCGAGGGCCGGCCGCAGCTGCGCATGTGGCTCGACCGGCTGCGGACGGAGAACCTGCTCGAAGCGGCCGTGGTCCACGGCTACTTCCCCTGTGTGTCCAAGGGGAACGACCTGATCATCCTGGACGAGGTCGGGGGCGAGCGGGCCCGCTTCACGTTCCCGCGCCAGCGCCGCGGCCGTCGGCTGTGCCTGGCCGACTTCTTCCGCCCCGAGGAGGCGGGGGAGCCCGACGTGGTCGGGCTCCAGGTGGTCACGGTCGGCTCAAGGATCGGCGAGGCCACGGCCGAGCTCTTCGCCGCCGACTCCTACCGCGAATACCTCGAACTACACGGCCTGTCCGTGCAGCTGGCCGAGGCGCTCGCCGAGTACTGGCACGCCCGCGTCCGCTCGGAGCTCGGCATCGACGGCAGCGATCCGTCCGCGATGGAAGGCATGTTCCGCACGGAGTACCAGGGCTGCCGCTACTCGCTCGGCTACCCGGCCTGCCCGAACCTGGAGGACCGCGCCAAGATCGCCGACCTCCTGCAGCCGGAGCGGATCGGCGTCCACCTGTCGGAGGAGTTCCAGCTCCACCCCGAGCAGTCCACCGACGCCATCGTCGTCCACCACCCGGAGGCGAGCTACTTCAACGCCGGAGGCCGCGCATGACGACTTTCTCCTTCGAGTTCTTCCCGCCGAAGACGGCGGCGGGCGAGCGCACCCTGTGGAGCGCCCTGCGCCGCGTCGAGGCGCTGCGCCCCGACTTCGTCTCCGTCACCTACGGGGCCGGCGGCTCCTCCCGGGACCGCACCGTCGCCGTCACCCGGCGCATCGCCGCGGAGACGACGCTGCGTCCGGTCGCCCACCTCACGGCCGTCGGGCACTCGGTGGCCGAGCTGCGGCAGATCGTCGGGCAGTACGCGGACGCGGGCATCCGCGACATCCTCGCGCTGCGCGGAGACCCGCCCGGTGATCCGCTCGGCACCTGGACCCCGCACCCCGAGGGCTTGACCTACGCGCACGAACTGGTCGAACTCATCCGCTCCCTGGGCGAGTTCACCATCGGCGTGGCCGCGTTTCCGGAGCGGCACCCGCGCTCACCGGACTGGGAGAGCGACATCCGGCACTTCGTGGCCAAGTGCCGGGCGGGCGCCGACTACGCGATCACGCAGATGTTCTTCCACGTGGAGGACTATCTGCGGCTCAGGGACCGGGTCGCGGCCGCCGGCTGCGACATCCCGATCATCCCCGAGATCATGCCCGCGACCGACGTACGCCACATCAGCCGCTTCGCCGAGCTCAGCGGCGCCTCCTTCCCCGACGAACTGGCCCACCGGCTCGAAGCCGTACGCGACCAGCCCCGCGAGGGACACCGGATCGGTGTCGACCACGCCACCGCCATGGCCGAGCGGCTGCTCGCCGAGGGCGCCCCCGGCCTGCACTACATCACGCTGAACAAGTCCACCGCGACGACGGAGATCCACCGCAACGTGCTGGGCTCCGCAGCCAACCCCCTCCCGAATCCAAGGAGCACACATGTCCTCGCCCACGGCTGACTTCACGGACTTCAAGGTCGCCGACCTCTCCCTCGCCGAGTTCGGCCGCAAGGAGATCACCCTCGCCGAGCACGAGATGCCCGGCCTGATGGCGATCCGCAAGGAGTACGCCGCAGCCCAGCCGCTGGCCGGCGC
>NZ_JBSFYC010000161.1:0-2195 GCF_053595675.1 Streptomyces sp. NPDC002446
AGGACCCGGGCGAAGAGCAGCTCGTTCCAGCTGAAGATGAAGGAGATCAGGGCGGTTGCGGCGATGCCCGGCATGGCGACCGGGGCGACGATACGCGTCAGGGTCGTGGTCAGGCCCGCGCCGTCGATCGCGGCGGCTTCCAGGATCTCCAGCGGGATCTCGGCGAGGAAGGAGCGCATCATCCATACCGCGATCGGCAGGTTCATCGAGGTGTAGAGGATGACCAGCAGCCAGATGTTGTCGAGCATCCCGGTGTTCTGCGCGACGAGGTAGACCGGGAGCAGTCCGGCCACCAGGGGAAGCATTTTCGTGGAGAGGAAGAAGAAGAGGACGTCGCGCCATTTCCGTACGGGCTTGACGGCCAGGGCATAGGCGGCGGGTACGGCCAGCGCCAGTACCAGCAGTGTGGAGACGACCGAGGCGGTCAGCGAGTTGATCAGCGGCGGCCAGGGGCTGACGCCGCTGCCCGCGCCGAGGAACTCGCGGTAGCCGTGCAGGGTGAGGGGCGCGCCGAGGCTCGGCGGATTGGTCGCCGCGTCGGTCTCGCTGTGGAACGACGTCAGCACCATCCAGGCGACGGGGACGAAGAAGAGCAGACCGCACAGCCAGGCGAGCAGGCCCAGATACGCGCTTCTGCGCCGTCGGCGGCGGGCCCGAGCCGGAAGCCGGTGTGCGGCGCGCGGCACGCTGGTCATCGAACGCCTTCCTCGCGGAGCAGGGACGAGACGGTGCGCAGCGCGAGGATGGCCACGAGCAGCGAGCAGACCAGTACGACGACGCCCTGCGCGGACGCCCGTCCGTAGTCGTGGGCCTGATAGAAGGCCTGGTAGATGGTGTAGGGGAGGTTGGCGGTGCCGAGGCCGCCGGAGGTGAGGGTGAACACCGCGTCGAAGTTCTGGACGATGAAGATGGTCCCGAGCAGGGCGGCGAGTTCCAGGTAGCGGCGCAGATGCGGCAGCGTCAGATAGCGGAAGATGTCGAAGGCGGAGGCGCCGTCGACGAGGGCGGCCTCGACGACATCGGTGGGCCGGCTCTGCAGCCCTGCGAGCAGGATCAGCATCATGAACGGCGTCCACTGCCAGATCAGCGTCACCTCCACCGCGGCCAGCGGCATGCTGGTCATCCAGTCCGGCTGCGGCGGATCGTCGCTGCCGAAGACGCTCCACAGCCAGGTCAGCACGCCGTTGAGGAGTCCGTAAGAGGTGTTGAACAGGGCGTGCTTCCACAGCAGGGCCGCGGCGACCGGCACGATCAGGAAGGGCGTGATGAGCAGGGTGCGCACGATGCCGCGGCCGCGGAATCGGCGGTCGAGCAGCAATGCGAGTCCGAGGCCGAGCAGCAGGCTGACCAGGACCACGGTCACCGTCAGCAGGATGGTGGTCCGCACCGAGCTGCGCAGCACGGGGTCGGTGAAGACGGCCCGGTAGTTGTCCAGGCCGGCGAAGCCGCGGTTGGCGGGGGCCAGTGCGTTCCAGCGGAGGAAGGAGATCACCACCGTCGCCACGAACGGCAGTTGGGTGACGACGACGAGGAAGACCAGGGCCGGGAGCAGGGGTGCGCGGCGGGCCCGCGCCCTGGCCCCGTCGATGGCCGCGCGGCCGCGGGTGGCGGCGCCGTCGGGCCCGTGTGACGAGGCGTCAGCGGCCTGCGTAGGCACGCGCTACCTCCTCCGCCATCCGCTGACTGTGACGGAGTGCGGCGGGAACGCTCTGTTTGCCGGCGATCGCCGAGCTGATCTCGTGGGAGACCTTGGTCCCCAGGTCCGAGAACTCCGGGATGCCGACGAACTGGATGCCCGGTGCCGGGCGTGGTTGCAGTCCGGGGGCGTCGGGCCGGGCCGAGCTGATCGCCCGCTCGGTCGCAGCGGCGAAGGCCCCGGAGGCCTTGAGGTACTCCTGGTTGCGGTAGAGCGAGGCGCGCTTGCCGCCGGGCACCCTCGACCAGCCCAGCTCACGGCCCACCAGCCGCTCGTACCCGCTGCCCGACGCCCAGCGGACGAACTTCCACGCCGCGTCCTGGTGCGTACCGGCCTTCTGCACGCCCCAGGCCCAGGTGTACAGCCAGCCCGCCTCCCGGGTCCGCTCCACCGGCGCCGGTGCGCCCCGCGCCCTGGACTTCCCCACCACCGCGTACGTCACCCTCGCGGGCGCCGACTGGCTCGCCTCCGCCAGCCCTCATCCGGACGAGATGCACGC
>NZ_JBSFYC010000162.1:0-2180 GCF_053595675.1 Streptomyces sp. NPDC002446
GCTGTGCGTTTTGCGGATCAGATTTCCTGGTTGGAGGATTCCGGTGTCTCCACATTCGTGGAGATGGGACCGGGCGGCGTACTGACCGCCATGGCCCGTGAGTGCATCAAGGGACACCATGCCGCCCTGGTGCCCATGCTGCGTAAGGGAATGCTTGAGGACCGGGCCGTCGCCAAGGCCATGGCCGAATTGCATGTGCAGGGCGTGACGGTGAATTGGCAGGCGTTCCTGGAAGGGAACGGGCGCCATGCCCACCGGACGTCCTTGCCGACCTACGCATTCCAGCGCAAGCGCTACTGGCTGAAGGACATCGACGACAGCGACGACACAGGCCGCGGCGGGGCGGCCGCCGCGAACGGAACCGGCGAACGAGACGCTGAGGCTGACGCTGACCGGGGAGCGGGCGGAGAAGTCGGAGGCGCATTCGGCGGCGAAGTCGGCGACGCATTCGGCGACGCGGAGAACGATGCGCATTCCGCAGTCGAGTCCGCAGCCGAGTCCGGAGCTGGACGGCGTGAGTCCAGCCTCGTCGAACGGATCGCCCAGGCCCCCCGGGATGAAGCGGAACGCCTGGTCCGCGAACTCGTACGCACTCAGGTCGCTGTCGTCCTGGGGCATGACAGGGACGACACCGTCAAAATGGACCTCCGGTTCAAGGAACTCGGCTTTGACTCCTTGATGGCGGTGGAACTCTGCACCCGACTCGGCGACGCCATCGGCCAGCGCCTGCCCGCCAGTCTCACCTTCGACCACCCGACTGTGAACGCCGTCGTCGGGAATCTGCTGGCGGAAATACGCCGCGCTCAGAACCCGGAGGGAGCCGTGGAAAGGGCACTTCCGGACGACGCCGCCTCCGACACGGCGCCGGCCGACGATGACGCGGACCCGATCGCCATTGTCTCGATGGCATGCCGCTTTCCGGGCGGGGTGAGCTCGCCCGAGGATCTGTGGCGGCTTGTTGCCGAGGGCGGGGATGCGATTTCGGTGTTCCCGGCGGATCGTGGCTGGGATGCCGAGTCGCTGTACGACACGGATCCGGGCCGTGCCGGAACCTCGTACGTCCGCGAGGGCGGTTTCCTTTACGGTGCGGCGGAGTTCGATCCGGGATTCTTCGGGATTTCGCCGCGGGAGGCGCTGGCGATGGATCCTCAGCAGCGGCTGCTGCTGGAGACGTCGTGGGAAGCCTTCGAACGAGCCGGCATCGTGCCGCAGTCCCTGCGTGGCTCCCGGACCGGAGTCTTCGTCGGTGCGACGGCTCAGGAGTACGGCCCCAGATTGCACGAGGCCACCGATGGAGCCGAGGGCTACGCCCTGACCGGCACCACCCCCAGCGTCCTGTCGGGCCGGTTGTCGTACACGTTCGGGCTGGAGGGCCCGGCGGTGACGGTGGACACCGCATGCTCGTCGTCGCTGGTCGCGCTGCATCTGGCCGTCCGTGCGCTGCGGCAGGGCGAGTGCACCCTGGCCCTGGCGAGCGGCGCGACGGTCATGTCCACCCCCGGCATGTTCGTGGAGTTCAGTCGTCAGCGGGGGCTGGCGGCGGACGGCCGGTGCAAGGCGTTCGCGGCCGCTGCGGACGGCACCGGTTGGGCTGAGGGTGTCGGTGTGCTGGTGCTGGAGCGGCTGTCGGATGCCCGGCGTAACGGCCACGAGGTGCTGGCGGTCGTCCGCGGTACGGCGGTGAACCAGGACGGGGCGAGCAATGGCCTGACCGCTCCGAACGGTCCCTCGCAGCAGCGGGTGATCCGCCAGGCACTGACGGATGCCCGTCTGTCGGCCGCCGATGTGGATGTGGTGGAGGCGCACGGTACGGGGACGACGTTGGGTGACCCGATCGAGGCGCAGGCGCTGATGGCGACGTATGGCCAGGGGCGGGGGGAGGCTCAGGAGCCATTGTGGCTGGGGTCGTTGAAGTCGAATGTCGGGCATACGCAGGCGGCTGCGGGTGTCGGTGGTGTGATCAAGATGGTGTTGGCGATGCGGCATGGTGTGCTGCCGCGGACGCTGCATGTGGATGAGCCGTCACCGCATGTGGAGTGGTCGGCGGGTGCGGTGGAGCTGCTGACGGAGGAGCGGGCTTGGCCGTCGGTGGCTGGTCGGTTGCGGCGTGCGGGTGTGTCGTCGTTCGGTGTGAGCGGGACCAATGCGCACGCGATCATCGAGGAGCCTCCGGTGGTGGA
>NZ_JBSFYC010000163.1:0-2070 GCF_053595675.1 Streptomyces sp. NPDC002446
GGGTGTCCGGACGTAAAGCGAAGCAGTCCGGACACCCTGCCCCGGAGGACCGCCACCGCACCCCGAAAAGCCCCGCGCAGCGGCAACCAGCTCGCCGCAGGCGAAACAAGCGCCACCCCCACGGCGGGAAAGCCAAAATCATGGCCCAGGCAAAGCGCAGCGGATTCCGCATTGGGCGGCCGGACAGCCATCCCCCGTGAATTTGTCCAGTCTTACAAATACGCCGCCGTGCATAGCCACATACGCTGACGCAAATCCATTCCGGACGTGATGCGCCTCACCTCCCACAAAGAGGACGGGCAACGACGCGGAGGCGCGATATGCGCTCCCCCACCCGCGCGGGCATCCGAAGACCGCGGCCCCGTGTCGCCGCTTCGAAATTCGTCAGGGCCTTGATCGCCACCTGCCAGCACCCGGCCCTTTCGTGCGTCCAACCCGAGGCGATCAGCAGTCACCCCGTGCATGACCCCTCCAACCCTCAACGGATGTCGAGATGACTACACCTCCCTCCAGCAACGTGGCCGCTCCGCCCGCTCCCCCGGGCAGTGGTGAGGCGCCGCGGCAATCAGGGCTGCAGTCCGGCCTCAAGAACCGTCATCTGTCCATGATCGCCGTCGGCGGGGTCATCGGCGCCGGTCTCTTCGTGGGCTCCGCCTCCGGCATCACCGCGGCCGGCCCCGGCATCCTGCTGTCGTACGCCCTGGTCGGCGCGCTGGTCGTCTTCGTGATGCGGATGCTGGGCGAGATGGCGGCCGCGAACCCGACCTCCGGCTCGTTCTCCGCCTACGCGGACCGGGCGCTCGGCCGCTGGGCGGGCTTCTCCATCGGCTGGCTGTACTGGTTCTTCTGGGTCGTGGTGCTCGCGGTGGAGGCGACCGCCGGCGCCGCGATCCTCACGAGCTGGGTCCCGGCCGTCCCGCAGTGGGCCTGGGCGCTGATCGTGATGGTGGTGCTCACCGCCACCAACCTGGCCTCGGTCGCCTCGTTCGGTGAGTTCGAGTTCTGGTTCGCGGGCATCAAGGTCGTCGCCATCGTGGCCTTCATCGCCCTCGGCGGGCTGGCGCTCTTCGGTCTGCTGCCCGGCTCCGACGCGGCCACCGGGTTCGGCAACCTCACCGCCCACGGCGGCTTCCTGCCGAACGGGCCCAGTACGATCCTCACCGGCGTCCTGATGGTCGTCTTCTCGTTCATGGGCAGTGAGATCGTCACCCTCGCCGCCGGTGAGTCCGAGGACCCGCAGCGCGCGGTCACCAAGGCCACCAAGAGCGTCATCTGGCGGGTCGGCGTCTTCTACCTCGGTTCGATCCTCGTCGTGGTCTCCCTGCTGCCGTGGAACGACCCCTCGATCGCCAAGAAGGGCTCGTACGTCGCGGCCCTGGACGCCATCGGCATCCCGCACGCCGGCCAGGTCATGAACGTCATCGTGCTGACCGCCGTGCTCTCCTGTCTCAACTCCGGCCTCTACACCGCCTCCCGGATGGCCTTCTCGCTGGGCCAGCGGGGCGACGCGCCGAAGGCGTTCGCGCGGACCAACGCCCGGGGCGTCCCGCAGGCCGCGATCCTGGTCTCCGTGGTCTTCGGCTTCGTCGCCGTCGGCTTCAACTACCTGTGGCCGACCACCGTCTTCCAGTTCCTGCTGAACTCGTCCGGCGCGGTCGCGCTCTTCGTCTGGCTGGTCATCTGCTTCTCGCAGCTGAAGATGCGCGGCATCATCCTCCGCGAGAACCCGGACAAGCTGGTCGTCCGCATGTGGCTCTTCCCGTACCTGACCTGGGCGACCATCGCGATGATCTCCTTCGTGCTGGTCTACATGCTCACGGACGACAAGCCGGGCGGCGGCCGGATCCAGGTGCTGCTGTCGGTGCTGCTGGCCGTGGTGGTGGTCGCGATCTCCCTGCTTCGTGACAAGCTCGGCCGCAACACCACCGAGCAGGCATCCGTCACCTCACGCTGACCGAGCGGTATGCCCAACGGGCGGCTGCCGACGCCCCGGCGCCGGGCCACGGCCGGGTCATGCCGCTCGCCTCCCCCACTACTTCATCCACTCCTGCTCGTACTTGCGGTACGTCC
>NZ_JBSFYC010000164.1:0-1888 GCF_053595675.1 Streptomyces sp. NPDC002446
ACCGGCCGCAAGATCATCATCGACACCTACGGCGGTATGGCCCGCCACGGCGGCGGCGCCTTCTCCGGCAAGGACCCGTCCAAGGTCGACCGCTCGGCCGCCTACGCCATGCGCTGGGTCGCCAAGAACGTCGTCGCCGCCGGGCTCGCAACCCGCTGCGAGGTCCAGGTCGCCTACGCCATCGGCAAGGCCGAGCCGGTCGGACTGTTCGTCGAGACCTTCGGCACCGCGACCGTCCCGCAGGCCGCCATCGAGCGGGCCATCTCCGAGGTCTTCGACCTGCGCCCGGCCGCCATCATCCGCGACCTCGACCTGCTCCGCCCGATCTACTCCCAGACCGCCGCCTACGGCCACTTCGGCCGCGAACTGCCCGACTTCACCTGGGAGAAGACCGACCGCGCCGAGCAGCTCAGGGCCGCGGCCGGACTCTGACCCGACCTCACCAACCGACGACCGGCCGCAGACCGGCCGGTCAACCCAACGGCCTCTGCCCCGGCCCACGCACCCAACGGGAGTGCTCACGTGCGTATCGCGGTGTCCGGCTCGATCGCCACCGACCATCTGACGGTGTTTCCCGGCAGGTTCACGGACCAGCTGATCCCCGGTCAACTGGACCATGTCTCCCTGTCGTTCCTCGTCGACGACCTCGAAGTACGGCACGGCGGCGTCGCCGCCAACATCGCCTTCGGGCTCGGCGGCCTCGGCCTCAGACCTCTCCTGGTCGGCGCGGTCGGCGCCGACTTCGGGCCGTACGAGGTGTGGCTCAAAGAACACGGCGTCGACACCGGCGGCGTCCTGGTCTCCGGCGAGCGGCAGACCGCCCGGTTCATGTGCACCACCGACCAGGACGCCAACCAGATCGCCGCGTTCTACACGGGCGCCATGGCCGAGGCGCGCGACATCGACCTGACGGCCCTGGTCGGGGACGCCTCGGCCGCCCCCGGCACCCGGCCCGACCTGGTGCTGATCGCGCCCAACGACCCCGAGGCGATGCTCCGCCACACCCGGCAGTGCCGGGAGCTGGGCATCCCGTTCGCCGCCGACCCCTCGCAGCAGCTCGCCCGCCTCGACGGCGCGCAGGTGCGAGACCTCGTGGACGGCGCCCGCTGGCTCTTCACCAACGAGTACGAGGCCGCCCTGCTGCTCGAACGCACCGGCTGGACCCGCGGCGAGGTCCTCGACCGGGTCGGCACCTGGATCACCACGCTCGGCGAGCACGGCGCTCGCGCCGAACGCGCAGACGGCACCTCCCTCCGCGTCCCCGCCGTGCCCGACGTCCCGGTCGCCGATCCGACCGGCGTCGGCGACGCGTTCCGCGCCGGTTTCCTCGCCGCCACCGTCCGGGGACTGGGCCTGACGGCCGCGGCCCGGCTCGGCTGCGCGGTCGCGGCCGAGGCGATCCGCACCGTCGGCTCCCAGACGTACCAGGCCACCCCCGGCCGGCTGCTCGCCAACCTCACGACCGCGTACGGCCCCGATGCCGCCGCGGAGATCGCACCCCACCTGGCCGCCGCGCCCGAGGGCGGCGACGCCTTGTGACAGCCGCTCCCGAAACCCTCCGGGAGGCACTCGCCACTCGCGTGGTGGTGGCCGACGGGGCGATGGGCACGATGCTCCAGGCCCAGGACCCGAGTCTGGACGATTTCCAGCAGCTGGAGGGCTGTAACGAGATCCTCAACGTCACCCGGCCGGACATCGTCCGGTCGGTGCACGAGGAGTACTTCGCGGTCGGCGTCGACTGCGTGGAGACCAACACGTTCGGCGCGAACTTCGCCGCCCTCGCCGAGTACGAGATCCCCGAGCGGGTCTTCGAGCTGTCCGAGGCCGGCGCCCGGATCGCCCGCGAGGTCGCCGACGAGTTCACCGCCTCGACCGGCCAGCAGCGCTA
>NZ_JBSFYC010000165.1:0-1779 GCF_053595675.1 Streptomyces sp. NPDC002446
CTGGTCGACGACGTCATCGACCCCACCGACACCCGCCACACCCTCATCCGCGCCCTCGACATGCTGCGCACCAAGCACGCGGACCTGCCCGCCCGCAAGCACGGCAACCCGCCCCAGTAACCACATCCCGCACCGCACCCGGCACCACGCCCACCGCGAAGACGGAGCAGACACCGTGAACCCTGTCCACCGCAACGACTCCATCCGTGTGGAGAAGGGCCAGGCCAGCGAGGAAGAGCTGGCCGCCCTGACCGCCGTCCTCCTGGCCCGCGCCGCCCACCGGCCGGCCGCCCCGGCCGGCCCGCGCGCCACCGCCGCCCGCTGGCGCCGCCTGGAGCGCCAGACCGGCTTCCACGGAGCCACCAGCTGGCAGCGCTGAACGACCGAGGACTTGACCGGAGGGCCCCGCATCGCTGCGGGGCCCTCCGGCGCTTTCCCGCCCGATCTCCGCTGTTGTGCCGCGATATGAGGCGCCAGCGGACATATGAGGCACCGTCACTTATCGGCCTCGGTGTTCCGGTTCGGCATCCGGCGTCCGAATCAAGGCGTAGGTTCGCCCCAATCCTGCGGAGCAGAGCTGTTCAAGCCGCGATCCCCGTGCTGGCATGCGCTCGTCATCCCACTCCTGGAGTTCCCGCGCCGCGGGCCCTAGGACGACCGGAAGGAAGAGCCCATGCTCAGCACGCTCGGTGCTGGTGCCGCAGTGGCATCCCTGCTCCTCGCCGGATCGGCATCCCCCACCACGACGGCACGGTTCGGCGACGACCCGCCCACCGGAAAGATCACCATAACCGTCGCCACGGTCAACGGATCGGGCTGCAGACCCGGCAGCGCCGCGGTGGCCATCGCACCCGACAACACCGCCTTCACCGTCACCTACAGCGAGTACCTCGCCCAGGCGGGCGGCTCCAGCAAGCCCACCGACTCCCGTAAGAACTGCCAGATCGCCCTGAACGTGCACGTCCCGCAGGGCTTCACCTACGCGATCGCCCGGGCCGACTACCGCGGCTACGCCTCGCTGGCCCCGGGCGCCCGGGGCCTGGAGCAGGCGAACTACTACTTCCAGGGCCAGCCGGAGACGGCCCGCAAGAGCCACACCTTCACCGGTCCCTACGACAACAACTGGCAGACGTCGGACGAGACCGCGATCGACGCGCTCGTGTACGCCCCCTGCGGCGAGGAGCGCTACTTCAACATCAACACCGAACTGCGCGTGGACGGCAAGGGGGCGGACCCCAGGGCCACCAGCTTCATGGCCATGGACTCCACCGACGGCAGCATCAACACCAAGTACCACTTCGCCTGGAAGGAGTGCCCCGCGCGCTCCTGAGGCCACGACGAAGGCCCCCGCACCCAAGTGGGTGTGGGGGCCTTTCGTACGGCGCGAGCGGGCACGGGGAGCCCGGCCGCGGCCGGCTGCGTACCGTGTCCTGCGGCCTAGCGCAGGCGGGCCATCAGCGCGTGCTCGACCAGCGTGATGAGCGCGCTCTTGGCCTCGCTGCGGTGCCGGGCGTCGGTCGTGATGATCGGCGCGTCCGGGCCGATCTGCAGCGCCTCACGGACCTCGTCGGGCGTGTAGGGCTGGTGCCCGTCGAAGCCGTTGAGGGCGATGACGAAGGGCAGGCCGCTGTTCTCGAAGTAGTCGACGGCCGGGAAGCAGTCGGCCAGGCGGCGGGTGTCCACCAGGACCACCGCGCCGATGGCGCCGCGGACCAGGTCGTCCCACATGAACCAGAAGCGGTCCTGACCGGGCGTACCGAACAGGTACAGGATCAGGTC
>NZ_JBSFYC010000166.1:0-1489 GCF_053595675.1 Streptomyces sp. NPDC002446
CATGATGTTGCGGTGGAGGCCGTCGTAGCTGCCGGGGATGCCCTTGGCCTTCATGATGTCGAGCGACTCACGGATCCAGCCGTCCAGGTTGTTCGGGTACTCCTTGACGGCCTTGCGCTCGGCCTTGACGACCTTGACGGCCTTGACGGCCTTGCGCTCGACGGAGCGGTTGGCGGCCTGCTGGGCGGTGTGCTGCTTGTCGACCGCGGTGACCTTGAGGCGGTCGGCGACCGAGGCGGTCACCGGGCGGGCGGTCTTGGCCTCGCCGGTCTTCTCCGGCATGCCGTTGGCGCTGACGGGCTTGACCGCGGCCGGTGCGTGCGCGGATGCAGCCTGTGCGGTGTCCGGGGCCGAGGCCAGGGCCAGGCCCGAGGTGGCACCCGCGGCGGCCAGAACGGCCACGGCGACCTTGTGGGTGCGGGTAATGCGGGTGGTACGGACAGCGCGGGACAGGTTGATACCGGGCATGCAGAGTGACCTCTTCCAGGTGCGGGGACGGGGAGGCGGCCTTTTTCGGCGGCGCGTGATTCACCGGAGGTCATTGCCGCGTTCGCCTTGGGGGGCGTAAGTCGCAAGCTCGCTCTCGGTGCGTCGGAATCCATGTTTAGCGATGGCCCGGAATCGAGGCAATAGTGCTCTGTACTACTCATCATCGTGAGATAAACCCTGATCACCGAGGTAATAGGCGTTTCCCGTGGCGAGGACCCGGAATAGCTGAAGCGGATTCGACTAAGTGCGTTCGTAAGTGACGTGCATCGCGTGCCCCGCATCACTTGATAGCGGCCTTGGAACCCCCTCTGCCGGGCGCTGGAAGTTGTCTGGCTCACACCGGAATTACCGCTCTCCGGCACCACTTCATACGCGGATCGAAGGGGATTCATCCGCCCGGCTGCCCGGGGCGCCCGGCTCGAATGTCCCTATGTGGCGGGAGCCACTGCCGCTGACGCCGAAAGAGCGGAATTTGTGCCCCAATTCACTTGCCGGGAATCGGCGGGTGGCGACCGGTGCCGGGCGCCGGGCGGCACGGGGGCGAGTGCCGGATGGGCCGTTCGGGAGGGCTCCGATACGGCGATACGGCGGTGTCTGCTGGTCCGTTCGCAGCAGCGCCCGGGGCTGTCGCATGACTCTGTGCCCCGACTCCCTGAAAGTGACACCGCACACATCTGTCACTGCGCTGCATACATCTGTCACTGCACAGCACACATCTGTCACTCACTGTAGGGAAGTACTCATGATCCGTCCGATTTCCGTTGTTCTCACCGGACTTCTCGTTACGGGGTTCCTCTCGACGAGCGCCGCCGCCGTGGCGCCCGCCGACGAGGACCGCCGTCCCGCCGCGGCGCCGTCCGAGGAGTACCGCCGTCCGGCCCCGGCGCCGGCCGACGAGTACCGTCGTCCGGCCGCCGCGCCGGCCGAGGACATCCCCCAGACCTGGTTGTAGAGCCGCTCCTCCATGCTCCATCCGGCCGCGTGGCCGGCGACGGGGGCC
>NZ_JBSFYC010000167.1:0-1406 GCF_053595675.1 Streptomyces sp. NPDC002446
AGACCGGCCTTGACGCACTCGTCCAGGAAGACGGAGTTGAGCACGATCCGGGCGGCCGGATTGAGACCGAAGGAGATATTGGACAGGCCCAGCGTCGTCTGTACGTCCGGATGCCGGCGCTTGAGCTCCCGGATGGCCTCGATGGTGGCGATGCCGTCGCCCCGGGACTCCTCCTGACCGGTGCAGATCGTGAACGTGAGGGTGTCGATGAGGATGTCCGACTCGCGGATCCCCCAGTTCCCCGTCAGGTCGGCGATCAGCCGCTCGGCGATGGCGACCTTGTTCTCGACGGTGCGGGCCTGGCCCTCCTCGTCGATGGTCAGCGCGATCAGCGCCGCCCCGTGCTCCTTGGCGAGCTTGGTGACCTTGGCGAAACGGGACTCGGGGCCGTCGCCGTCCTCGTAGTTGACGGAGTTGATGACCGCGCGGCCGCCGAGCTTCTCCAGACCGGCCTGGATGACGTCGACCTCGGTCGAGTCCAGCACGATGGGCAGCGTGGCGGCGGTGGCGAAACGGCCGGCCAGCTCCTCCATGTCGGCGACGCCGTCGCGGCCCACGTAGTCCACGCACAGGTCGAGCATGTGCGCGCCCTCGCGGATCTGGTCGCGGGCTATCTCCACACAGTCGTCCCAGCGGCCCTCCAGCATGGCCTCGCGGAACTTCTTCGACCCGTTGGCGTTGGTCCGCTCGCCGATCGCCATGTACGACGTGTCCTGACGGAACGGCACCGTCTGGTACAGCGACGCCGCACCCGGCTCGGGCCGCGGGTCACGCGGTGTGGGCCGGGTGCCGCGGACCCGCTCCACGACCTGCCGCAGATGCTCCGGCGTCGTACCGCAGCAGCCGCCCACCAGCGACAGCCCGTAGTCGGTGACGAACGTCTGCTGCGCGTCCGCCAGCTCCTCGGCAGACAGCGGGTAGTGCGCGCCGTCCTTGCCGAGCACCGGCAGACCCGCGTTGGGCATGCACGCCAGCGGGATGCGGGAGTGCCGGGCCAGGTAGCGCAGGTGCTCGCTCATCTCGGCCGGGCCGGTGGCGCAGTTCAGGCCGATCATGTCGATGCCCAGCGGCTCCAGCGCCGTCAGCGCCGCGCCGATCTCCGAGCCGAGCAGCATGGTGCCGGTGGTCTCGACGGTCACCGAGCAGATCACCGGCAGGTCCACCCCGGCCGCCGCCAGGGCGCGGCGGGCGCCCAGGATCGCCGCCTTGGTCTGCAGCAGGTCCTGCGTCGTCTCCACCAGCAGGGCGTCCGCGCCGCCGGCGATCATGCCCTCGGCGTTCTGCTGGTAGGCGTCGCGCAGCGTGGTGTACGGGGCGTGGCCCAGGGTCGGCAGCTTGGTGCCGGGGCCCATGGAGCCGAGGACGTAGCGCTGCTGGCCGGTCGAGGCGGTGAACTCGTCGGCGAC
>NZ_JBSFYC010000168.1:0-1406 GCF_053595675.1 Streptomyces sp. NPDC002446
AGACCGGCCTTGACGCACTCGTCCAGGAAGACGGAGTTGAGCACGATCCGGGCGGCCGGATTGAGACCGAAGGAGATATTGGACAGGCCCAGCGTGGTCTGCACGTCGGGGTGGCGCTTCTTCAGCTCCCGGATGGCCTCGATGGTGTGGATGCCGTCCTTGCGGGACTCCTCCTGGCCGGTGCAGATCGTGAACGTGAGGGTGTCGATGAGGATGTCGCACTCACGGATGCCCCAGTTGCCGGTCAGGTCGGCGATCAGCCGTTCGGCCACGGCCACCTTGTGCTCGGCGGTGCGGGCCTGGCCCTCCTCGTCGATGGTCAGCGCGATCAGGGCGGCGCCGTGTTCGGCCGCCAGCGCGGTGACCTTGGCGAAGCGCGACTCGGGGCCGTCGCCGTCCTCGTAGTTGACGGAGTTGATGACCGCGCGGCCGCCGAGCTTCTCCAGGCCGGCCTGGATGACGTTGAGCTCGGTGGAGTCCAGGACGATGGGCAGGGTGGAGGCGGTGGCGAAACGGCCGGCCAGCTCCTCCATGTCGGCGACGCCGTCCCGGCCGACATAGTCGACGCACAGGTCGAGCATGTGCGCGCCCTCGCGGATCTGGTCGCGGGCCATCTCCACACAGTCGTCCCAGCGGCCGGCCAGCATCGCCTCGCGGAACTTCTTCGACCCGTTGGCGTTGGTCCGCTCGCCAATCGCGAGGTACGAGGTGTCCTGGCGGAAGGGCACGGTCTGGTAGAGGGAGGCGGCGCCCGGCTCGGGCCGCACGGTGCGGGTCGCGGGCACGACGCCGCGGACCCGCTCGACGACCTGCCGCAGATGCTCGGGGGTGGTACCGCAGCAGCCGCCGACGAGCGAGAGGCCGTACTCGGCGACGAAGTTCTCCTGGGCGTCGGCCAGCTCGCCGGCCGTCAGGGGGTAGTGCGCGCCGTTTTTGCCGAGCACCGGCAGACCCGCGTTGGGCATGCAGGCCAGCGGGATGCGGGAGTTGCGGGAGAGGTAGCGCAGGTGCTCGCTCATCTCGGCCGGGCCGGTGGCGCAGTTCAGGCCGATCATGTCGATGCCCAGCGGCTCCAGCGCCGTCAGCGCCGCGCCGATCTCGGAGCCGAGCAGCATGGTGCCGGTGGTCTCGACGGTGACCGAGCAGATCACCGGGAGGTCGGTCCCGGTGGCGTTCAGGGCGCGGCGGGCGCCCAGGATGGCGGCCTTGGTCTGCAGCAGGTCCTGGGTGGTCTCGACGAGCAGGGCGTCCGCGCCGCCGGCGATCATGCCCTCGGCGTTCTGCTGGTAGGCGTCGCGCAGCGTGACGTAGGGGGCGTGGCCCAGGGTCGGCAGCTTGGTGCCGGGGCCCATGGAGCCGAGGACGTAGCGCTGCTGGCCGGTCGAGGCGGTGAACTCGTCGGCGAC
>NZ_JBSFYC010000169.1:0-1374 GCF_053595675.1 Streptomyces sp. NPDC002446
GCGTTTGTGTTGTTCTCGTCGGCGGCGGGGACGTTGGGTGGTGCGGGGCAGGGGAGTTATGCGGCGGCGAATGCGTTCTTGGATGCGTTGGCGCATCGGCGGCGTGCGCGGGGGCTGCCCGCCACCTCCCTCGGCTGGGGCTTCTGGGAGGAGCGCAGCGGCCTGACCGGCCACCTGGGCCGCGCCGATCTGCACCGTATGTCGCGGGTGGGCATTGCGCCGATGACGTCGCAGGAAGGGCTGGCGCTGTTCGACGCGGCCTGTGCCACGGATCAGCCGCGGCTGCTGCCGATGCGGCTGGAGACCTCGGCGCTGCGCGCGCTGGCCGCGTCCGGATCCGTACCGCCGCTGCTGAGCGGGCTCGTACGGACCCCGGTCCGCCGTACCGCGGCGGACGGCGGGGACACGGCGAACGGGACGATGTCGCTGCAGGAACGGCTGACCAAGGTCTCCGCCGCGGAGCGCGCCCGTGCACTGGAGGATCTGGTCGTCGCACAGGTGGCGTCCGTGCTCGGGCACACTTCCGTGGCGGCGGTCGAGCCCGGCCGGCCGTTCAAGGAGCTGGGTTTTGACTCGCTCACCGCGGTCGAGCTGCGCAACCGCCTCAAGAACGCCACCGGTCTGCGCCTCCCGGCCACCCTGGTGTTCGACCACCCGACGCCCGACGCCGTCGCCGTCCAGCTGGGGGCCAAGCTCTTCCCCGAGGCGGCCGACGATGCACCGGGCGACGGAGCACCGGGCGACGGAGTCCACGACGGCTCCCGTGCGGAACGCGTCGGCGACCCGGGACGGTCCCCGGACCTCACGGACTCGATCGACACGATGGACGTCGACCACCTCGTCAGCCTGGCTCTCGACGGTAACGACACCTGAGCCCTCGACGGCAACTACACCTGACCGGTCCGGCCCCGACCCGACCCGCCCTGACCCTCTTCGACGCCTGAGCGCAGGCGGAACGCGGAACGTGGAGTACGAGATGACCAACCCTGACGAGAAGGTCGTCGCCGCCCTGCGAGCCTCCCTCAAGGAGACCGAGCGGCTGCGGCAGCACAACCGTGAACTCGTCGACCGCTCCCGGGAGCCGATCGCGATCGTCGCGATGAGCTGCCGATTCCCCGGCGGCGTACGGACACCGGAGGATCTGTGGCGGCTGGTGGCCGGGGGAGAGGACGCGGTCTCGGGGTTCCCCGCCGACCGCGGCTGGGATCTCGACTCCCTCCACGGCGAGGGCGGGTTCGTCCATGACGCGGGTGACTTTGACGCCGGGTTCTTCGGGATTTCGCCGCGGGAGGCGCTGGCGATGGATCCGCAGCAGCGGCTGCTGCTGGAGACGTCCTGGGAGGTGCTGGAGCGGGCCGGGCTGGACCCCCGGTC
>NZ_JBSFYC010000170.1:0-1290 GCF_053595675.1 Streptomyces sp. NPDC002446
GCGTGCGGGTGTGTCGTCGTTCGGTGTGAGCGGGACCAATGCGCACGCGATCATCGAGGAGCCTCCGGTGGTGGAGGAGCCTCCGGTGGTGGAGGCGGAGGAGGAGCCGAGGGATTGTGCGGCTGCGCCTGTGGCTGTGGGTGTGGTGCCGTGGGTGGTCTCTGGTCGTGGTGAGGGTGCGTTGCGGGCGCAGGCGGAGCGGCTGGGGTCGTTCGTGGCGGCTGCGCCTGAGCTGGAACCGGTTGATGTGGGGCTGTCGTTGGCGGTGTCGCGGTCGGGTTTTGAGCGGCGCGCGGTGGTGCTGGGGGCCGATCGGGCGGGGCTGCTCGATGCGCTGGCTGCGGTGGGCGCGGGCCGTGAGTCGGCTGGTGTGGTGCTGGGTTCGGGCCGTGAGCTTGGCCGGACGGTGATGGTCTTCCCTGGTCAGGGGTCGCAGTGGGCGGGCATGGGGGCGGAGTTGTTGTCGGCTTCGCCGGTGTTCGCCGAGTGGATGGGGCGGTGCGCGGAGGCGCTGGCGCCGTTTGTGGATTGGGATCTGTTGGAGGTTGTTTCCGAGGGGCGTGCTTTGGACCGGGTGGATGTGGTTCAGCCGGTGACGTGGGCGGTGATGGTGTCCCTCGCCGAGTTGTGGCGTTCCGTCGGCGTGGTTCCCGATGCGGTGATCGGTCATTCGCAGGGGGAGATTGCTGCTGCTGTGGTGGCGGGTGGTCTGTCGTTGGAGGACGGCGCGCGGGTGGTGGCGCTGCGTTCGCAGGTCATCGGTCGTGAGCTGGCTGGGCGGGGCGGTATGGCGTCCATCGCTCTCCCCGAGGCGGAGGTGCGTGAACGCCTCGTTGCAGACGGTGAGTTGAGCATTGCCGCAGTGAATGGGCCGTCATCGACGGTGGTGTCCGGTGACGCCGATGCAGTAGAGGCGTTTGCCGCGGCTTGTGAAGCCGATGGCATTCGGGCGCGTCGTATTGCGGTGGATTACGCCTCCCATTCGGCGCATGTGGAGGCCATCGAGCAGGAGCTGCTGGAGGCGCTTGATTCCGTACGGCCGCAGTCCGGCACCATCCCCTTCTACTCCACGGTGGAGGGCACGTTCCTCGACACGGAGGGTCTGGATGCCGCGTACTGGTACCGGAATCTGCGTCGTCAGGTGCAGTTCGAGGCCGGGGTTCGTTCCCTTGCGGCGGAGGGTTTTACGACCTTTGTGGAGTCGAGTGCGCACCCGGTCCTGACCGTGAGCGTCCAGGAGACTCTCGACGACGTAGTCGTGGCGGGCTCGCTGCGCCGTGACGAGGGAAC
>NZ_JBSFYC010000171.1:0-1200 GCF_053595675.1 Streptomyces sp. NPDC002446
CGGGTGGCGGGTGTGGTGCGGGCGAAGGCGGGTGCCGCGGCCGTACTGGACGAGCTGACCCGTGACCGCGACCTGGACGCCTTCGTCCTCTTCTCTTCCGCGGCTGGCGTTCTCGGCAACGAAGGGCAGGCCAACTACAGCGCCGCCAATGCCGCCTTGGACGCGTTGGCCCAGCAGCGTCATGACCTCGGCCTGCCCGCGACATCGGTGGCCTGGGGCGCCTGGGCCCACTCGGGCATGGCGATGGATCACGCTGCCGCGGAACAACTGCACCGCACCGGCTTCCTGGAGATGGACCCGGAACACGCGCTGCGGGCGATGGCGCAGGCCGTGGGACGCGGCGAGCCCGCCGTGATGATCGCCGACGTGGACTGGGAGCGCTTTGTGCCCTCGTTCACCGCGGGCCGGCCCAGCCCCCTGATCGCCGACCTGCCCGAGGTACGGGCGATATCCGCCGCCTCCAGCGCCGCACCGGACGCGAATGGCGCGGCGGCACGGCCCGAGACAGCTTCCTTGGCGGAACGGCTCACCGGACTGCCGCGCGCCGAACAACGGGACATCCTGCTGTATACGGTCCGTACCCAGGCGGCGACGGTACTCGGCCACGCCGGACCGCAGGCCGTGGACCCCGGCCGGGCGTTCAAGGACCTGGGCTGCGACTCGCTCGGCGCCGTACGGCTGCGCAACCGTCTGAACACGGCCACCGGCCTGCGCCTCCCGGCGAGCGCGGTCTACGACTACCCGACCGCGGGCGACCTCGCCGACTTCCTCCTGGGCGAATTCGCCGGCGACGCACCGGAGTCGGCGGGCACGGACACGGCGGGCACGGCCGCGGCCACTGGCCCCGCCGCCGTCGACGAACCGATCGCGATTGTCTCGATGAGCTGCCGCTTCCCGGGCGGAGTGGCCTCGCCCGAAGACCTGTGGGAGCTGCTGGCGAGCGGAGGCGACGGGCTCTCGGCGTTCCCCGCCGACCGCGGCTGGGACCTCGACGCCCTGTACGACCCCGATCCGGAGCGCTCCGGCACCTCCTACGTCCGTGAGGGCGGCTTCCTCCAGGACGTGGACCGGTTCGACGCCGCGTTCTTCGGCATCAACCCGCGGGAGGCGCTGGCGATGGCCGCGAGCAGCAGCTCGCCGGTGCCGTACGTGGTGGCCGTCAGGGGGGCGAAGACACCCCCGGGGAGGTGCTGGAGGCCG
>NZ_JBSFYC010000172.1:0-1155 GCF_053595675.1 Streptomyces sp. NPDC002446
CACATGAACCAGAAGCGGTCCTGACCGGGCGTACCGAACAGGTACAGGATCAGGTCCTGGTCCAGCGTGATCCGGCCGAAGTCCATCGCCACGGTCGTGGTCGTCTTGTCCGGCGCGTGCGTGAGGTCGTCGATCCCCGCGGACGCGGAGGTCATCACGGCTTCGGTACGCAGCGGATTGATCTCTGAGACGGCCCCGACGAACGTGGTCTTGCCCACGCCGAAGCCGCCCGCCACCACGATCTTCGCGGAGGTGGTGGAGCGGGCTGCACCGCTAGAGCTTGCGAAGTCCACTGAGCACCCTTTCGAGCAGTGTCACATCTGGCTGTCCGCCGGCGGTCTCGTCCCCGCCGGGCTGATGGATGGCGACGAGTCCGGCCTCCGCCAGGTCGGCGACGAGGATCCGGGCGACGCCGAGGGGGATGGAGAGAAGCGCGGAGATCTCGGCAACTGACTTGATCTCGCGGCAGAGGTGGCAGATGCGCTGGTGCTCCGGCAGCTGGCCCTGCAGCTTGGCGGGGTCGGCGGTCGTGCTGACCAGCGCCTCGATGGCGAGCTGGTAGCGCGGCCTGGTCCGGCCTCCGGTCATGGCGTACGGGCGCACGAGCGGGTTGTGGGAGCCGGTGGGGGAGGGCTCGGGCGCGCGCCGCTGCGGCTGCACCGGCTGGATGCGCGGCGCCTGCGGCTCGTCGTACACCGACGGCTCGTACGGCTGGGAGCCGTACGCCCGGGGCTGCTGCTGGGGCTGTGGCTGCGGCGGCTGGGGCCGCTGTGGCCGACGGCTCGGCGCAGACGGGAAGTTGAAGCGGTTGTTATGGGTCTCGCCCACAGGTCCGGACTCCTGCCCGGAACCGTACGGGTATCCGCTCGGGGGCGTTGCCACGTCTCCTCCTCCAACTTGCCTGTCTGACGCCGGTCGCGCCACCGAACCCTAAGGCCCGGTGGCGGGAAACGCACTGCCTGTCTGTTAGTTGAGAAGGCTGCCCTGCAGTTCGGCGCGCAGGTCCGGCGTCAGGACGCTACCCGCACGGTCGACCAGCAGGGCCATCTCGTAACCGACGAGGCCGATGTCGCACTCGGGGTGCGCGAGCACGGCCAGCGACGATCCGTCCGAGACGGACATGATGAAGAGGAACCCTCGTTCCATCTCCACCAC
>NZ_JBSFYC010000173.1:0-1106 GCF_053595675.1 Streptomyces sp. NPDC002446
GCGCTGGCGGGGTATGGCGGTATTTTCCAGCGCAACACCAAGGCGAGCGGGGTGATCCCGCAGATCTCGGTGATGCTGGGCCCGTGCGCGGGCGGCGCGGCCTACAGCCCCGCCCTGACGGACTTTGTGTTCATGGTCCGTGAGACGTCGCAGATGTTCATCACCGGCCCTGATGTGGTGCGGGCGGTGACGGGTGAGGAGATCACGCAGAACGGTCTGGGCGGCGCTGATGTGCATGCCGAGACCTCCGGGGTGGCGCACTTCGCCTACGACGACGAGGCGACCTGCCTGGAGGAGGTCCGCTACCTGCTGTCGCTGCTGCCGGCCAACAACCGGGAGAACCCGCCGACGGTGGCCTGCGAGGACCCCGCCGACCGCTCCGGCGACGCGCTGCTGGACCTGGTCCCGGCCGACGGCAACCGCCCCTACGACATGCGCAAGGTCATCGAGGAGATCGTCGACGACGGCGAGTACCTCGAGGTCCACGAGCGCTGGGCGACCAACATCATCTGCGCGCTGAGCCGCCTCGACGGCAAGGTCGTGGGCATCATCGCCAACCAGCCGCAGTCACTGGCCGGCGTCCTGGACATCGAGGCGTCCGAGAAGGCCGCCCGCTTCGTCCAGATGTGCGACGCCTTCAACATCCCCATCATCACCCTCCTGGACGTCCCCGGCTTCCTGCCCGGCGTCGACCAGGAACACGGCGGCATCATCCGCCACGGCGCCAAACTCCTCTACGCCTACTGCAACGCCACCGTCCCACGGATCTCCATCGTGCTGCGCAAGGCCTACGGCGGCGCCTACATCGTGATGGACTCGCAGTCCATCGGCGCCGACCTGACCTATGCCTGGCCGACCAACGAGATCGCGGTGATGGGCGCCGAGGGCGCCGCCAACGTCATCTTCCGCAAGCAGATCGCCGAAGCCGACGACTCCGAAGCCATGCGCACCCGCATGGTCAAGGAGTACAAGTCCGAGCTGATGCACCCCTACTACGCGGCCGAACGCGGCCTGGTCGACGACGTCATCGACCCCACCGACACCCGCCACACCCTCATCCGCGCCCTCGACATGCTGCGCACCAAGCACGCGGACCTGCCCGCCCG
>NZ_JBSFYC010000174.1:0-1097 GCF_053595675.1 Streptomyces sp. NPDC002446
GACCGGGGGTCCAGCCCGGCCCGCTCCAGCACCTCCCAGGACGTCTCCAGCAGCAGCCGCTGCTGCGGATCCATCGCCAGCGCCTCCCGCGGCGAGATCCCGAAGAACCCGGCGTCAAAGTCACCCGCGTCGTAGAGGAATCCACCTTCGCAGGAGTAGGTCGTGCCGGGGTGGTCCGGGTCCGGATGGTAGAGGTCCTCGGTGTGCCAGCCGCGGTCGGCCGGGAAGTCGGAGATCACATCGCTGCCGGAGGCGACGAGCTGCCACAGCTCTTCGGGGGTGCGTACCCCGCCCGGATAGCGGCAGGCCATCGAGACGATGACGACCGGGTCGTCGTCCCCGGCGGCCGGGGCCACCGCCGCGGGCGCCGGGGCCGCCGCCGCCCCGCCTTCCCCGCCGGTGACTTCACCGATGAGGTGACGGGCCAGCGCCTCGGGCGTGGGGTGGTCGAAGACCAGTGTCGCGGACAGCTGGAGCCCGGTCGCCGCGTTGAGGCGGTTACGCAGCTCAAGGGCGGTCAGCGAGTCGAAGCCGAGCTCGTTGAAGGCCCGTTCGGCGGGCACCGCCTCCGGTCCCGCGTAGCCCAGGATCTCCGCGGTCTGCGCACACACCAGGCGCAGACCGGCGTCATGGCGCTCCTCCTCGGGCAGGCCTGCGAGGCGCTGTGCGAAGGGCTGCTGCTGCGCGCCGGAATCCGGGGCGTCCGTGGCGGCGCGGCGCAGGGGGCCGGCGACCAGCCCGCGCAGCATGGCCGGTACGTCCCCGGAGCCGACGGCCGTGCGCAGCGCCGGGAGCTCGAACCGGATCGGCACCAGGTGCGTCTCGTCCGCCGCACAGGCCGCGTCGAACAGCGCCAGGCCGTCCTCGGTGGACAGCCCCCGGACACCGGACCGGCTCAGACGGCGCCGGTCGGTCTCCGTCAACTCCCCCGTCATTCCGCCGGATTCGTCCCACAGACCCCAGCCGAGGGAGGTGGCGGGCAGCCCCCGCGCACGCCGCCACTGCGCCAACGCATCCAAGAACGCATTCGCCGCCGCATAACTCCCCTGCCCCGCACCACCCAACGTCCCCGCCGCCGACGAGAACAACACAAACGC
>NZ_JBSFYC010000175.1:0-1079 GCF_053595675.1 Streptomyces sp. NPDC002446
GAGCGTTCCTTCGGCATCAACCCGCGGGAGGCGCTGGCGATGGATCCGCAGCAGCGGCTGCTGCTGGAGACGTCGTGGGAGGCGTTCGAGCGGGCCGGTATCGACCCGCGGTCGCTGCGCGGCTCCAAGACGGGCGTCTTCGTGGGCAGCAACGGGCAGGACTACGCCACACTGCTGCGGCAGGACCCCGGATCGGTGGAGGGCTACCTCGGAACGGGCATCGCCGCGAGCGTGGTCTCCGGCCGGGTCTCGTACACGTTCGGGCTGGAGGGTCCGGCGGTGACGGTGGACACAGCGTGCTCGTCGTCGCTGGTGGCGCTGCATCTGGCGGCGCAGGCCCTGCGACAGGGCGAGTGCACGCTGGCCCTGGCGGGTGGTGTCACGGTGATGACGACCCCCGAAGTCTTCGTGGAGTTCAGTCGTCAGCGGGGTCTGGCGGCGGACGGCCGGTGCAAGGCGTTCGCGGCCGGTGCGGACGGCACGGGCTGGGGCGAGGGTGTCGGTGTGCTGGTGCTGGAGCGGCTGTCGGATGCGCGCCGTAACGGTCATGAGGTGCTGGCCGTGGTGCGTGGTACGGCGGTGAACCAGGACGGGGCGAGCAATGGCCTGACTGCTCCGAACGGTCCCTCGCAGCAGCGGGTGATCCGGCAGGCACTGGCCAACGCGCGCCTCGCCCCGGACCAGGTGGATGTGGTGGAGGCGCACGGTACGGGGACGACGCTGGGCGACCCGATCGAGGCGCAGGCGCTTCTGGCGACGTATGGCCAGGGGAGGGGTGAGGCTGCGGGGCCGTTGTGGCTGGGCTCGGTGAAGTCCAACATCGGTCACACCCAGGCGGCGGCCGGCGCGGCCGGAGTCATCAAGATGGTGCTGGCGATAGGGCACGGTGTGCTGCCGGAGACGCTGCATGTGGATGAGCCGTCGCCGCATGTGGAGTGGTCGGCGGGTGCGGTGGAGCTGCTGACGGAGGAACGGGCCTGGCCTTCGGTGGCTGGTCGGTTGCGGCGTGCGGGTGTGTCGTCGTTCGGTGTGAGCGGGACCAATGCGCACGCGATCATCGAGGAGCCTCCGGTGGTGGA
>NZ_JBSFYC010000176.1:0-1051 GCF_053595675.1 Streptomyces sp. NPDC002446
CAGGCGAAGCTGAGAACTTAAGCGCCAGTAAACGGCGGTGGTAACTATAACCATCCTAAGGTAGCGAAATTCCTTGTCGGGTAAGTTCCGACCTGCACGAATGGCGTAACGACTTCTCGACTGTCTCAACCATAGGCCCGGTGAAATTGCATTACGAGTAAAGATGCTCGTTTCGCGCAGCAGGACGGAAAGACCCCGGGACCTTTACTATAGCTTGATATTGGTGTTCGGTTCGGCTTGTGTAGGATAGGTGGGAGACTGTGAAGCATCAACGCCAGTTGGTGTGGAGTCATTGTTGAAATACCACTCTGGTCGTGCTGGATGTCTAACCTGGGTCCGTGATCCGGATCAGGGACAGTGTCTGGTGGGTAGTTTAACTGGGGCGGTTGCCTCCTAAAGGGTAACGGAGGCGCCCAAAGGTTCCCTCAGCCTGGTTGGCAATCAGGTGTTGAGTGTAAGTGCACAAGGGAGCTTGACTGTGAGACTGACGGGTCGAGCAGGTACGAAAGTAGGGACTAGTGATCCGGCGGTGGCTTGTGGAAGCGCCGTCGCTCAACGGATAAAAGGTACCCCGGGGATAACAGGCTGATCTTCCCCAAGAGTCCATATCGACGGGATGGTTTGGCACCTCGATGTCGGCTCGTCGCATCCTGGGGCTGGAGTCGGTCCCAAGGGTTGGGCTGTTCGCCCATTAAAGCGGTACGCGAGCTGGGTTTAGAACGTCGTGAGACAGTTCGGTCCCTATCCGCTGTGCGCGTAGGAGTCTTGAGAAGGGCTGTCCCTAGTACGAGAGGACCGGGACGGACGAACCTCTGGTGTGCCAGTTGTCCTGCCAAGGGCATGGCTGGTTGGCTACGTTCGGAAAGGATAACCGCTGAAAGCATCTAAGCGGGAAGCCTGCTTCGAGATGAGGGCTCCCTCCTCCTTGAGAGGGTAAGGCTCCCAGTAGACGACTGGGTTGATAGGCCAGATATGGAAGCGCCGTAAGGTGTGGAGTTGACTGGTACTAATAGGCCGAGGGCTTGTCCTCAGTTGCTCGCGTCCACTGTGT
>NZ_JBSFYC010000177.1:0-1044 GCF_053595675.1 Streptomyces sp. NPDC002446
TGATGTGGGGCTGTCGTTGGCGGTGTCGCGGTCGGGTTTTGAGCGGCGTGCGGTGGTGCTGGGGGCCGATCGGGCGGGGCTGCTCGATGCGCTGGATGCGGTGGGCGCGGGCCGTGAGTCGGCTGGTGTGGTGCTGGGGTCGGTCCGTGAGGTTGGCCGGACGGTGATGGTTTTCCCCGGTCAGGGTTCGCAGTGGGTGGGCATGGGTGCGGAGTTGTTGTCGGCTTCGCCGGTTTTCGCCGAGTGGATGGGCCGGTGTGGGGAGGCGCTGGCGCCGTTTGTGGACTGGGACCTGCTGGAGGTGGTTTCCGAGGGTCGTGACCTGGAGCGGGTGGATGTCGTCCAGCCGGTGACGTGGGCGGTGATGGTGTCGCTTGCGGAGTTGTGGCGTTCGGTGGGTGTGGTGCCGGATGCGGTGATGGGTCATTCGCAGGGGGAGATTGCTGCTGCTGTGGTGGCGGGTGGTCTGTCGTTGGAGGATGGTGCGCGGGTGGTGGCGCTGCGTTCGCAGGTCATCGGTCGTGAGCTGGCCGGGCGGGGCGGTATGGCGTCCATCGCGTTGCCCGAGGCGGATGTTCGTGAACGCCTCGCCGGAGCTGGCGAGTTGAGCGTTGCGGCAGTCAACGGTCCGATGTCGACGGTGGTCTCGGGCGATGCCGACGCGGTGGAGACCTTCGTTGCCTCTTGTGAAGCCGATGGTGTCCGGGCGCGTCGTATTGCGGTGGATTACGCCTCGCATTCGGCGCATGTGGAGGCCATTGAGCAGGAGCTGCTCCATGTGCTGGAGCCCGTACGGCCGCAGTCGGGCACCATCCCCTTCTACTCCACGGTGGAAGACACTTACCTCGACACGGAGGGTCTGGATGCCGCGTATTGGTACCGGAATCTGCGTCGTCAGGTGCAGTTCGAGTCCGGGGTTCGTTCCCTTGCGGCGGAGGGTTTTACGACCTTTGTGGAGTCGAGTGCGCACCCGGTCCTGACCGTAGGTGTCCAGGAGACTCTCGACGACGTAGTCGTGGCGGGTTCCCTGCGCCGTGACGAGGG
>NZ_JBSFYC010000178.1:0-1035 GCF_053595675.1 Streptomyces sp. NPDC002446
CGAGGAGGCGGCACAGTGAAATGCTCGTAGGAGCACGGCACGTGCCACTGCTCAGCGAGCCGTGGTCAGGAGTCCCGGTAGCACCTCCCCCGGCCGGCCGCGCGCCGTTCGCGTTTTGCCGGCCCGGCCCGGCCCGGCGCCCCGCACCGGCCAACGCGGTGCGTCCCGCCCCGGGTCAACGCCATGCGTCAACCAGCCGTTCCGTCCCGCCTCCCGGCCCACCCGCCGTACACCCCGCGGCAGTTGGGCTCCGCCGGCCGGGCGAATCCCTCATCCGGGTGAGCCGTCAGGGGAACCGTCCGCCCGGGTACTGCCCTCCGGGAGACGCCGGTACGTACCGGCCCGCGCCCGGCCCGGGGAGAACGGTTTCGGCGGCCGCCCGCACCGTCCCCGCCCACGTCAACTCCGCACACCGGCACCGCACTTCACGCCGTTCCGCTCGTCCACATACCTGATCCGGGTGGCGGAGGCGGCACGGCCTTGGCAAACGCGCCGCGCCCTCGCGAAGCTCGATGACGAACCCGCCGCGGCCGACCGGCCCGCGGCGGCAGACCGTCGCCGTACTCCACGGGGGAGATTCCCATGCGCCTTCGTCCGCGTCCGTCCCACACCACCGGTCCGTCCCCCACCACCGGACTCCTCACCGGCCTCACCGCGCTGGCCGCCACGCTCGCCCTGCCGGCCGCCCTCGCCACCCCTGCCGCGCACGCGGCCACCGGCCGCACCGCCGCCCCGGGCGACTGCGCCGCGGGCCAGCTCTGCGTCTGGCCGAAGGCGGACTTCGCCGGTGAGCGAGGGACCTACGAGCTCTCCGACACCGACATCGAAAGCTGCGTCCCGCTGCCCAAGGGGAACACCGCCGCCTCGTTCGCCAACCGCACGGGCCGGCCGGTCACCACGTACCAGAGCGCGGAGTGCGCCGAGACCGCCGAGTTCGACACTGCGCACCTCCGACCCGACGTACCGGGAGCTGCTCGGGGACTTCGCGTACGTACCGGTCGAGAGCGTGCTGCACCAGGACGAGAGCTGGCTCAG